>CALURS010000099.1 GCA_944323215.1 Candidatus Gastranaerophilales bacterium
AAAAGCAAGTGAAATTGCAGCAAAAACTCATACTTCAAGCAGCTTGGTAAGTCGTTATATATCCGGTGAAAGAGAAAGTGTTCATATTGACTTATTTTTAATCGAGCAATGTTTCAATATAAAAATAAAGGAATATTCATACAATGCAGAATAATATTGAAAAGAATATTCGACAATGGATCGCATTAGAGGATTTATCAAACGAACTCGGCATTAGTATTAAGAGTATAAAAGAGAAATGTCGTAGTGGTAAATTTGTTTATCGTATTGAAAAATGCGGCAAAAAACTAAATTACTATATTTTAACAAATGCACAAAAAGAAGAAGAAAGGCAATCAAAAGAAGATAGTGAATATTCCAATGCACCAAGATGGGCAAAACTTCAAGCAGAAAAGTATATAACAATTTTAAATTCCTGCAAAGGATTAAAAGGAGAAGCATTAAAATCATTTATTCAAAGATGGAATAAAGAAAATACAGAAGCTGTAACATCATATTCTTGTGTAATTAAAATGAGAAAAAGATTTAATACAAACGGAATAAACGGTTTATTAGCAAAATATGGACATCATAGTAATAATAAAATAAAAGAAGAATATTTTGATTATTTTAAAAATTTATACTTAAAAGAGGGAGGCCCCTCATTGTATTCTTGTTGGGAATCTACTCTTGGATATGCAATGAGGGAATATGGGGAGTTAAGAATATACTTTCCCAGCCATATGTCTTTTAAGAGAAGAATTGAAAAAGAAATCCCGAGACAAAGTATTTACTTAGCACGAAAAGGGCAGAGTGCTTGGAATAGAAAATATGGAAATTATATAGAAAGAGATTATTCAACTATTATTTGTGGGAAAGTATGGGTAAGTGACCACGCACAGATAGACATTGCCTGTTTAACAGAAGACGGAAAAGTTGTCTTTCCCTGGGTAACGGCGTGGAGGGATTATAAATCCGGCAAATGGCTTGGCTGGTTATTGCAAAGCGGACATCCGAACTCTGATCATATCTTCCAAACTTTTTATTATGCTGCATTAAAATATGGTATTCCTGAAGATGTGATTATAGATAACGGAAAAGATTACAGATGCAAAGATTTTGCTGGCGGGCGTAATGTATTAAAGATTAATCCCAACAAAACAAAAACCACTTCAATGTTATCTGAGTTAAATGTGAATGTTAATTTTGCATTGCCATATAATGCACAGACAAAACCTATTGAGAGAGATTTCTTAAAAATAAAAGAGCTATTGTCAAAACACAGCATTGGTTATCGTGGTGGAAATATTATTGAAAGACCTGAGAAATTAGCGAAAGAAATAAGAACAGGCAAGATATTACCATTTAGCACTCTTAAAACAATATTTGATGATTTTATAATTAATATTCTGAATAAAAGACCATCACAGGGCAAGAATCATAAAGGATTATCACCGGATGAAGTATTCCAATCTGAATTTAATGAGAAAATTACGGTATCCAAAGATGCCCTGAAACTATTCTGTATGCGTACATCCAAGAATTTTACTATTGGAAGAAATGGTATTAAAGATAATGAATTTGGAATTACATATTGGTCAGATTGGATGATTTCTAAAACGGGGCAAAAAGTTTATCTTCGAAGAGATATATTAAATTACAAAGATGCTTGGGTATTTGATTCTGCAACTGATGAATTTGTTGGTAATACAAGAGCTGTTCGTGCTGTCGCGGCATTACACGCTGATATTATTAGTAAAGATGAATTTAAAGAATCAATGTCAAATAAAAAGAGAAATTTGAAAATTGCCAGATCTTACATACAACAAACGAGAGAGATTCCCTTAAAAGAACAATGTGAAAACTATAAGCAAGCATATAAAAAGGTGGAGAAAGAGACTCAAATAAAAGTTTCAAGAATTGCAAATACTAATATGGACAAAGCAATTCGTAAAAGTAAGGAAATGGCTGCAATCGGGAAACAAGATTTATCAATTTTTATTCCGGATGCAGATAAAGGAAATGAACATATATATCTTTTTGAAACTGACAAAATTATACAAGAAGAATTAAAAGGGGTTGTAAATGGACATTAGAGAAGAATTTAGAACCTTTATTGAATCAAAAGGATATAGTTTGAAACAAGTATCTCAAGCGACTACATTATCAAAAACGGTACTAAGTTTATGGATGAATGGAGAATACCGAGGTAAAAATGAAAGAATAACAGCCCTTATATCTAACTATTTGCAAAGAGAAAAAGAACGAGTAAATGCTGATGATCTTCCCTTTGTTGAGATATCTATTGTTAAATATATATTTGAAATTGGGAGATTATGTCATACACGAGGTAATATAGGTGTTTGTTGCGGTGCTGCTGGGCTTGGCAAAACTGTTGCAGTTAAAAATTATGTTAGAAATTTTGCAGACTCAATTTTAATAGAAAGTGATTCGGGCTATAACACAAAATCATTATTACTTGAAATCCATAAACGACTTGGCTTATCCGGCAAAGGTTCTGTTTATAAATTAATGGATGAAGTAATAACAAAGTTGCATAATTCCGGCAGGCTTTTAATCATTGATGAGGCTGAAAATTTACCATATAGAGCTTTAGAAATGACTCGTAGAATTCATGATAAAACAGGAATCGGCATACTTCTTGTAGGAAGAAGTATATTGTTTGAGAACTTAAGAGGCTATAACAATCAATACGAGCAATTATATTCAAGAGTCAAATATCACAAATTATTAGACAAACTTATACAAGCTGACGTGGAAAAGATTTTATTTGCAGTCAATTTAGATTCTGGATTATGTGAAACATTTATGCAATATTCAGCTTGCAACACAAGAAAACTTGAACATTTAATTTCGCACAGTATTAATGTTGCGAAAATAAATAATAAACAAATTGATAAGTCTATTATTCAACAAACCTCAAAGTTAATTATGGTATAGGATGATTGAACAAATGAATGAAAAAGCTGAAAGAATTTTCTATATTGCATTAATCATCCTAGCCATTTTCATTATTGGGGTGCAATTTGGAATACACAGAGGAATAGAAATTTCAAAAGAAAGAGTAGAAATTGAATACCAATACTAAATCACAAATAAGAAAAATACATACATTAAAAGCATATCTAAATTTGAGTGATGATGTTTATCGTGAAATGCTTTTTAGCTTTGGTGTTAATTCTTCAAAAGATTTGACTTTTACAGAAGCACAGATTTTTATTGAAATTTTAGAAGATAAAGCAACTTCTATTAGAAGTTGGGAAAGCCAACCAAAAAAATATGATGATTTATATCGTGATTCTTCAATGGCTTCTCCTGCACAATTAAGGATGATAGAAGGACTATGGAGAGAAATTTGTTATTTCGACAACGACGAATTTGCAAAAAAATCATTGAGAAAATTTTTGAATTCAACTTTCAAAGTTGCAGATTTAATGTTTCTTACAAAAAAGAAAGCAGTTAAAGTCATTAGAGCAGTTTTGAATATAAAAAAAAATATAAAAAGTGCGGCCGCACTTCAGTCAGAATAAAAGAGGAGAAAGAAAATGTTAAAAACAGAAGAAAAAATGGAAATGAAACCGGAAATGACAAACAAAAATCTTTTTGGAAAAGTCAGTGCTAATACGGAAGATGCAAGACAATGTGCTGTTATAAGTATATTAAGAAATCAAAAAATAGTTCTTGAAGAGGACCTGGATGATGCAACAAAAAAACTGGGAGAAGCAACTTTAGATAAAGAAAATTGGGTTGCTAAATATGAATGTGAAATGAAATGCAATGTTATCAAAGGGCAGATTGCAATTGTTTCAAAGCTACAACGAGAATTTGAAAATATGATGCCACTGGTTACGATTTAAAGGTCGAAACGGTCGGCTATTTTATTGATTGCGGGCGTTAAACAGATACTCTTTTGCTTTCACACTCTGCCCGCAATCCGCCAGCTGACCGTCTCAGAGTTAGGCTCTGACTGATGAGACCATATTTGTCTTGGAGAAGAGATGGAATATAAACCTTGGATGGAATCAATAAAGGCTAACGATATGCCTAATGATGACCTGAAATTTATTGCCGAAAAAGCAGGTATCAGGTCAGCTTTGGCGTTAATATTCTGTACTCCTGGACTTACAGTCAGCATACCTAAAAATGCTTTTAAAACTTTAAAAGAAAAATATATATTAAATCACTATGATGGAACTAAATATTCAATTAATAATTTAGCAATTGAATGTGATATTACTCAAAGACACGTTTATAAAATTATTGAAAGAAGTTTACAGGCAAAAGAAAGAGTCCATAAGGACTCTTCAATATGAAATTAATTTTTATCATTTAATCTTGAAATGGGGTAATTTTATCCATTTCAATATTATACTTTTTACCATTGATATCTATACAGGTTGCAAATTCTACATCACCATCTGCATATGTGTTTGTCCAAGTATAAATTAGCAAGCCTATTTCTTTTGTTTTTTGGTTGTAAATTTTTGTTCCAAATAATAAATGATTTTGATTTTTTAACATTTTATTCTCCTTTATTGTCTACACCGAAATTAATCACTCTGATTAAAGAGAATATCAAGTTAATTATTTGAGGTTTTTATCATTTAGACACATAAATTTAATTTATAGATTTTAGTATTTCAATTGCTTTTTTATCAAAAGGTACTAATATATCTTCTGGACAATTCTCCAAATCATATAAAATTGCTTTTATATATCCTTTTATAAAATTTCTAATATCAAAACCAGAACCGTGTTCTTCTCTTAGATCATCAATTTCATAAAAGACAAATTCTTCACAAAATATATCCGATAGTTTCTTTTTAACATTCTTATTACACAACAGAGGCTTTTTAAATAATACCTTGAGTCTTTTTGCTCTATCTTCTGTATTTGGTAATACACTTATAAACATACTCATCTCCTTTTAGTAATTCATCACTCTTCAAGAAGAGAAGTAAAGAAAGTGTATGAGTATTATTATTTTTTAGACATAAAAGTTAAGTAGTTTTATATCACTTATTTTCAAGGCTTAGAGGTTACTCTTCTAAGCCATATTTTAAAATTTTATCCATCTTTAATTGGTTTTTCCATAAAATATTACAGTTTATAATTATTAAACGGATTTCTTTTTTTGCATTGTTTACATCATTTTCTAAGTCTTTTATCATTTCTTTTATTGACTTGATTTCGTTAATTGTTAAATTATTGGGTGTTTTAAGTTCGGTTTTAAAGTCATTAATTTTATTTTCCAATATTGTGATTTGTTTTTTGTATATTAGAATTTGTTCTTCATAACCAATTCTTTTTTCTTCTATACATTGAAAATAATTTTTTAAAATGATTTTCGGTGTTGCATTGATGTCTTTTTGTTGAAATCTTGATTCTAAATTATTGTCAATAATTTTCTCCTTTTTTATCTACACCGGAATTAATCACTCTCATTAAAGAGAACATCAAGCAATGTACTTGATGTTCTTATCATTCAGACACATTTAAAACTAGTTTTTTACAACTCGTATTCAGTTTTTTCTTCATCTTCCTCTTGAGCAGTTTCTGTATGGATTTCTATTTCTTCTCCGTCACAATCATAATAAAAAATATGCTCATTATGGTCATATTTGAAAATTAATTTATCTTTAATAACAACTATTTTGCCTAATTCATCAAGAGTAAACACCTTGTCTTGTTCTGGATTTTGTTGTGAATAATCCATATTTACTACGCCCAAAATACCAGCATCAACTGCATATCCTTTTCCAGATAAAATGTCTTCATAAATTCCATCACCATATGCCGTTGAACCAACTGCAAAATAGCCATAATCTCCATACGCATAATCATAGTCTTTTCCCCATTTTAAATAAAGGTCATTTCTTAACACATAACAAGGGTCACCGATAAAATAAGTTCCAGCTTTGAACTCTGCTGTAAAAGATTTGTTTTTGATTTTCATATTTTGTTCTCCTTTTTTTTCTACACTGGAATTAATCACTCTAATTAAAGAGAACATCAAGCAATTAAATGCTTTTGTATCATTTGAACACAATAAATAAAAGGCTTAGAAGTTTAAATTCCAAGCCTTTGTTTTTTATTATTTAATTCGTTCGATAAACCATTCGCTGCTACTATAATGATTGAAATTCCATCGCAAATCAAAGTAAAAATCACTTGCATCCTTTTCTTTTTTCATACATTTAGGTAAATATTCAATTTTCTTATTCTCGGATACAATAAAATTTTCTATTGCAATTTCCAACTCAAACTTAAATCTTTCTTTAAACTTTTCAAGAGTTAATTCTTCTTTTTCATTTCTATTTTTTTTATTTAAAATTACAATTATTGCCATTTGACTATCCTATCTTTTAGTTATTCTTTTGTCTATTACCCACCCGTCTAAATAAGGGGATTTCTCCCTTTACTTATAGATATTTATAAGCTATTGCCTTTAATTCTGCCCCCATCTTTATTTGTTCTTGAATTGCTTTTTTATAATTTTCTAAATTGTTAACATCAATAGGATAAACTTTTCTAATTTTGGCAGATTTATTTGTTTCTTTTGAAACCCATTGAAGTTTTCCGAGTTCTTTTTCAATTGCTTCTTTATGTTCAAGAAATTTATAAAATAAGTCCTTATTGTTATTAATTGCGATTTCTGATGCAACATAATTTTCTTGAGTATTAATTGTTTGTAAAATTTGTAGTCCATATTTCCCTATTGAAACATTTTGATAATGTTGAGGAGCAGACTCTTTAATTTGCATATCGGGATTTTCACTCATATCACATTCTGTGATATATAACTCCCAATAATTTTTCTGTAACCTTTTTGTTGGTGTATTATTATTTTTAACTCGTTTTTCTTTAAGTTCTGGTTTTAAAAGGCATTCAAAGTCTATTTTTTGCCGTTCAAAGAGGCTTTAAATACAAAAATTTCAAATTTCCCATT
>CALURS010000100.1 GCA_944323215.1 Candidatus Gastranaerophilales bacterium
AGGTTACAATATAAGTATGATTATAAATACAGGCTCACGTACTGATACTGTACAATATTATACGGAATGGTTGTTAAAAAGGTTTGAAGAAGGGTTTGTGTATTCAAGAAATCCGATGTTCCCTAATGTTGTTACAAAATATGACTTGAATCCTGATGTTGTGGATTGTGTTATTTTTTGTTCAAAAAATTATCAACCGATTTTACCTCATATCCGTAAAATTACAGATAAGTTTAATACTTATTTTTTCTATACCATAACTGCTTATGATAAAGATATAGAACCAAATGTTCCTTCTATTGATGAGAGTATTGAAACTTTGATAAAGTTGGCTGAAATAGTTGAGCCTAAACGAATTGCTTGGCGCTATGATCCGATTCTTTTAAATGAAAAATATACAAAAGATTACCATTATAAAACCTTTGATTTTATCTCAAAAAGGCTTTCTCCATATATTGACAGATGTATTTTCAGTTTTGTAGAAATGTATAAAAAATTAAGAACAAATATGCCTGAGTTAGTGTTGTTAACGGAAGATGATAAGTTGGAAATCGTAAAAAATATTGGAGAAATCTCTAAAAAATACAATATGTTAATTCAAACATGTGCCTCTGATGACGAGTATCAAAAATATGGGATTTTGAAATCAGGTTGTATTACCTCAGAGATTTTAGAAAAAGCAAATAATATCAAATTTAAACCAGTCCCACATTTGGGTAACAGAAAAGGTTGCAGGTGTATTGAGAATAGAAATATAGGTGACTATGATACTTGTCCGAATGGTTGTAAATACTGTTATGCAAATCAGAATCCAAGAATAGCCGAAATTAATTATAAAAAACATAATCCCAATTCTCCGTTGATATTGGGGAGTATAAATCCAACTGATGAAATTCAACAAGGCAGCCAAAAATCATTTTTGATGAGATACGAGCAGAAAAAACTGTTTTAGCAATTTTGTAACCCTGTTTAATCAGTGAAATTAGCATGATAGAATAAAAATATGGCTAGATGTAAGTCTTTTTTACCAAGCATAAATAATAAATCAAAAATTCTTATATTAGGCTCAATGCCAGGTGTTAAGTCACTGGAGTGTCAGCAATATTACGCTCATCCACAAAACAGGTTCTGGAGGTTGATGGGGTTATTGGGTGGGGATAATAAGTTGTATCAGCTTGAGTATAAAGACGGATTGGCTAAACTGCTGGACAACAAAATTGCACTCTGGGATGTTATTGGTAGCTGTGATAGAAAAGGTAGTATGGATTCTGATATTCAAAACGAAACCCCGAATAATTTTAAATTATTGCTTAAAGAGTATAAAAATATAGAAAAAATTTGTTTCAACGGGAATAAAGCATATTTATCGTTCAAAAAATATTTCCCTGAAATTTTATCAAGTTATGACTGCCAAAAACTCCCTTCAACAAGCCCCGCAAATGCAAGGTTTAATCTTGAAAAACTATACCAAGGATGGAACAAAGTTCTTTTCTAAAACTCTTGTTCAATTAATTTGTTTAAGCAGTTGAAAAATTCCTTCATACAACAAATTTTTAGCGAATAATATACATTTAATCCGTCTTTTCTGTCCTTAATTAATCCCGCTTCCTTTAATTTTATTAAACTTTTAGAAATGTGCGGTTGTTCATATTTTAAATTATCCACTATTTCGCAAACGCATTTTTCTCCGCTTGTTAAAAAATCTATAATTTCAAGTCTTACAGGATTGGAGAGTGCTTTAAATATTTGTGCCTTCTTTTCATAGAAATCTTTTTTCATAATAACTCCTTTGTAGTTGACAATATGCCAAAAATGGAATATTATAATTTTGTATATTCCAATTGTGGCATATTGCATGATTAATGTCAATTATATGAGGTATAAATAATGTTTTTAATGTTTGCGGACTGGTTTGTATATCAAGTATTGGGACTTTCTGTTGAGACTAAAATTGGAAAGGCTTTGCACTTTTTTGTATATGACGTAATAAAGATATTATTTTTGTTGTTTGTAATAATCTCAGTAATCGCATTTTTGAGAACGTATGTTAATAATGATAAGTTTAAATTATATATAGAACGCCAGCCGAAAATAATAGCACATTTGTTGGCGGCGATATTTGGAGCAATAACTCCATTTTGCTCCTGTTCTTCAATACCATTGTTTATAGGCTTTATAGAAGCTCAGGTGCCATTTGGAGTAGCAATGAGCTTTTTGATAACATCACCGATGATAAATGAAATAGCAATGCTTGTTCTGGCAGGTGTTTTAGGAATAAAAATAACAATAATTTATATCATAACCGGTATTGTAATAGGGGTACTGGGCGGCATGATAATGGAAAAAATGGGGTTTGAAAAGTATTTGCAGGATTACCTGAAGTCGCTTGGTAAACATAAGAATTGTTGTTGTTCTTGTAAGAAAGAGGGTAAAGAATTAACAGTAAAAAGCAGAATTTATGAATCGCTATTGTATGCAAAGGATTTGTTAAAAAGAATTTGGGTATTTGTATTGTTAGGTGTAGGTGTTGGCGCATTTTTGCACGGATACGTTCCTCAAGAGTTTTTTATAAAATATCTTGGTGATACTAATATTTTGGCAGTACCTGTGGCAGTTGCAGCAGGAATTCCTCTTTATGCGGATGCTACAACAATTATTCCTATTGTTCAAGTTTTGATAGATAAAGGCGCGGCAATAGGGACTGCTTTAGTCTTTATGATGGCAGTTGTTGGATTATCATTACCTGAGATGATTATTTTGTCAAAGGTTATGAAAAAGGCATTAATTATTAGGTATATTGTTTTTATGTTTATAACTTTTACTTTAGTCGGATATTTTTATAACAGTATTAACTTTTAAAACGATATATAAATAATTATTTGTAGCTACGGATTTTTCTTCCGTATTGGTCGTATTCTGTAATCCTTCCTGAAGAATCTTTCTTATAAGAACCGACTTTTTGCCCGTATTGGTTGTATTTTGTGGTTATACCGTTTGAATTTGTCTTGTATGTTCCTGTTTTTTGACCGTATTGGTTATAAGAACTGTAACCGGAAGATGTCTTTTTATAGCTCCCCGTCTTTTGCCCGTATTTGTTATATTGTGTGTACCCGCTGCTTGTCTTTTTGTATGAGCCTGTTTTAGCGCCATATTTATCGTAACTGGTGTAGCCTGTTGAAGTTTGCTTGTAGGAACCTGTTTTTTGTCCGTATCTATCATAAGCGTTAACCGCAAATGCTGTATTTGCAAAACATAACATTAAGAGTATAACAAATAATCGTTTCATATTTTCACCTCATATATTTTAAACGATTTTATATATCGTTTGTTCATCTAATCGCATAACTTTAGTTCAATATTTTTAAGTAATTTGGCGGCAAGCTCGTTTTCTAATTTGTACCAAATAACATTTCCTTCCCTATAGCCCTTGATAATCCCGCTTTTTTTTAGAATATTTAAGTGCTGCGAAATCAAAGACTGTGATTCACCTAATCTTTCAACCATCGTATTTACATTACATTTACCTTTATGTAAAAGCCCGCAGGCTATTTTTAAACGTAAAGGATGACTTAGTGCTTTAAATATTTCTGAATAATCTTCCGTATTCATAATTACCTCTTGACAATATTAGTATATTATAATATTCTAATATTGTCAAGGAAAGTGAGGAAATATGAGAATATTAATAATAGGTGGTGGGGCAGCAGGTGCAAGTTGTGCGGCACGATTAAGACGATTAAATGAAGATGCAGAGATTATGATTATTGAAAAGACAAACGAGATTTCAATAGCGAATTGCGGTCTGCCATATTATGTTTCAGGGGTTATTGGCAATAGAGATAATATTCTTGTATCGAGTCCTGAGAAGTTTAAGAACTGGTTTAATATTGATGTGAAACTTAATTCTGAGATTGTTAGAATAAACCGTGGAGAAAAGAGTATAGAGCTTGCGGGTGGCGAAAAACTTTCCTATGACAAACTTGTATTGGCGCAGGGCGCAAGTCCAATAGTTCCTAATTTTGAAGGAATGGATGCAAAGAAAGTATTTGCGGTAAGGACTTTAAGCGATGCAGATAAAATCAAAGAGTATATAAAAAATAATGGTGTGAAGAAGGCATCAGTAGTAGGCGGGGGCTTTATCGGAATAGAGATGGCAGAGAATTTGTCAGAGCTTGGGGTAGAGACAACTTTAATAGAGCTTGGGTCACAAATTTTAGCGCCGGTAGACAGTGAAGTAGCAAAACTTGCTCAAAACGAAATGGAATCAAACGGAGTAGAGTTGATATTGTTAGACGGAGTGAAATCTTTTGCAGGAAACAGACTTATACTTAATTCAGGCAGAGAAGTTGAGTATGATATAGTGATAATGGCAATAGGAGTCCGTCCAGAGATTAATTTGGCAAAAGATGCGGGCTTGGAAGTCGGGCGAGGGATAATAGTTAACAGCAATATGCAGACTGCGGATGAAAATATATATGCCGCAGGCGATAGCGTAGAGGTGAAAGATTTTGTGTTTGAAACAAATACGCTTATTCCTTTGGCGGGGCCTGCTAACAAACAAGGACGAATAATAGCGGATAATATCTGTGGTATAAATTCTACATATAAGAATTCGCAAGGAACTTCAGTAATAAAAGTTTTTAATTTGACGGTAGCAAGTGTAGGTAATAATGAGAAACAGCTAATATCAAAGCAGGTTCCGTACTGGAAAACGTATGTATATTCACGTTCTCATGCGGGTTATTATCCTGATTCAAGTCTTATATTGCTAAAGCTGTTATTTAACAGTGAAGGTAAAATATATGGAGCACAGGCGGTAGGCGAGGATAGAGTAGAAAAACGAATTGATGTAATAAGCTCTATAATGCGTCTGGGTGGAAGTGTTCAAAGTCTTTTAGACAGCGAATTATGTTATGCTCCGCCGTATTCATCTGCAAAAGATCCTGTAAACATCTTGGGTATGAGTGCTGATAACATTTTAAGAGGATTGGTAAAACCGGCTTATTTTGAAGATTTAGAAGGTTCGTATTTAATAGATGTAAGACCTTCTGTGGCTTATAATACAAATACAATTCCGAAAGCGATAAATATACCAATAAATGAAATAAGAGGCAGATTAGAAGAAATTCCTCAGGACAAAAAAGTAGTATTATTCTGTAATACGGGTTATACAAGTTATGTTGCCTCAAGAATTTTAATCCAAAAAGGATTCAATAATGTGTACTCATTGATGGGCGGATTTGAGTTTTATCGTGAGTTGACGAAAAAAGATATTCGTAAAAAAGAAATAAAACAAGATATAAGTATGCAAGTATTGCGTTCTAACGTAACCTTGATAGATGCAAGCGGTTTGCAGTGCCCTGGTCCGATAATGAAGGTAGCAGAGAGCTTAGAGAGAGCAGAAGAAGGATTGATGTTTGATGTAATCTCGACCGATAAGGGGTTTAGAGAGGATATAGCGGCGTGGTGTGACAAGACAGGAAATAGCTTAGTTGATATCAAAACCGAGGACAAGAAAATAATAGCTACAATCCTTAAGGGTAGTAAGCCGATTAAGAGAGAGGTAGAAAAAGACGGTCAAACGATAGTAGTGTTTTCAAATGATTTGGACAAGGTAATTGCATCATTTATAATAGCGAACGGTGCAAGGGCTATGGGTAAAGAAGTAACGATGTTCTTCACGTTTTGGGGGCTGAATGTGCTTAGAAAAAGCAATATCAAAGTAAAAAAGGGTTTGATAGAAAAAATGTTTGGTTTTATGATGCCGGAAGGTGCAGGGAAGTTAACACTATCAAAACTGAATATGTTTGGTCTTGGTTCGCAATTGATGAAATATATAATGAAAAAAAAGAACGTAACCTCGCTGCCAGAGTTGATAAATCAGGCAAAATCAAACGGAGTGAAGTTTATAGCGTGTAATATGTCGATGGATGTAATGGGAATAAAACCTGAAGAATTAATCGACGGAGTAGAAATAGCAGGCGTGGCAAAATACATCTCCCAAACCGATACAGCAAATTCAAATTTGTTTATATAAGGTGAAAATTATATAGTTATATTATCACTCTGATTTTTTATAATGCTGATTATGGGTTTCTATTGCAGTAAATAATAATTTTTCCATTATAGGATTTTCTTTAATTTTAATTATTGCATTAAGATATTCTTTATGTGCCGCTTTAAGTCCTTCATAGGGACATGCCTCTTGAAGAAGTTGTCCATGAAATTTTAGTATTTCACAATATATTGAAAGATAATATTTCATTTTAATTTTTGGTAAATAATTTTGTGCACTTTTAATCAATAGATTAATCTTTTTTATGGACTCCGACATCTGTTCAGTATAGTTTTTTCTATAATTATCATCCATCAATTCAACAGGTAAGAATAATATTTTATCTTGGCAATTGTCAATAAGTTCAGTCAATTTTAAGTAATCTTCATATCCGCGTTGTTTTATGAAGCTATTTTTAGCTTGCCAAGCGGCGATTGCCATAAAAATGGTTGCAATCATCATAGATAGTGTAGATAATGCGGTTATTCCTCCAAAAATTAAATTCCAGTCCATACAAATACCTTATATAAATTAATATTTTTAGTAAATAAAAATGCTAAAGTTTATTTTATAAATTGAGTTAATTCTACCATAAAAAATGCTTATCATAAAGGATGTAATCGGTAATGGTATTAAAATCTTTGCTTGCAAGCTTTATTCTTGAAAAAATTTTTTTATAATCTTATAATATCTTCATCCCAAATCAATTTTTATTATGTGTATTAAAAGGAGTAAATTAAAAAAAAAAAAAAAACAGGTTTAAACCCTCAACAGTCATTCGGTGCTAAGACTACTATCATCGCACCAGAAAAATTAATCTCTAA
>CALURS010000101.1 GCA_944323215.1 Candidatus Gastranaerophilales bacterium
GGGAAACTGCTTGAAACTATAGAATATGAAAAGGGAGTACCTATTGGGACATTTAAACTGATTCCGTTAATAGAAACAACTGGTGCAGTTATTAACATACAGGAAATATGCAAAGCTTGCAGCAGAGTAGTTGCAGTTGCCTTTGGATGCGAAGATTTTGTTACAGACTTACAGGGACAACACGATATTGATGGAAAAAGTATCTACACTGCAAGAGCCATGATAGCAATGGCAGCACGGGCATGCGGAGTATATCCTATAGATACGGTACATATCCATGTCCATGATTTAGAAGATCTGGAAAAGAATTTAATTCTTTCAAAGCAGTTGGGCTTTGAAGGCATGTTGGTACTAAACCCTAAAGAGTTACCGTTGGTTCATCAATATTACTCCCCGTCCGAAGAAGAAGTCAAATGGGCAGAAGAAATGATAACTTTATCAAATGCTGCATTTACGGAAGGCAAAGGTGTTGCAGTAAAAGACAATAAATTTATCGGCCCTCCGATGTTAAAAATGGCCAAACAAATTTTGAAGAAAAACGATTTAATAAATAGGGATCTTAAATAATGAAACAACAAGAGGTTCTCGTATCAATTAGATGTTTGGTATATAACCACGAACCATATCTGCGCCAATGTTTGGATGGTTTCGTAATGCAAAAAACGAACTTCGCATTTGAAGCTATCGTACATGACGATGCCTCAACAGATAAATCCGCAGACATCATAAGGGAATATGCTGCAAAGTATCCCGATATTATAAAACCCATATACGAAACAGAAAACCAATATTCTAAAAAAGATGGTTCAATAAGGCGCATAATGGATGATGCGACATGCAAGACCACTAAGTATATTGCATTTTGTGAAGGCGATGACTATTGGACAGACCCGTTAAAGTTACAAAAGCAATTCGATTTCATGGAAGCTAATCCTGATTATTCTTTATGCTTCCACCCTGCATATGTAAAGTTCGAAAACGGCATACAGGAACGAACCTTATTTGGGGAATGGAAAGAAACAGACTATAACGGCCTCGATATTATAAGACAATGGACAATACCTACTGCATCTGTTTTTTTTAGAGCAAAATTTTACAATAAGAAATATCTTGAAATCGCAAATGACAGGAGATTCATATATGGAGATATAGTGCTATTCGAATATCTGTCAACCGAAGGTGGAATAAAATGCATAAATGAAGTCATGTCTGTATACAGACGTAATGCCGGTGGTGTAACAGAAAAAGACAAAGATGAATTAAGCAAAAACGAAATTAAACATTTTGAAGCCATATCAGAACATTTTAAAGTTTGCCGACCATATGTAAATCCCATAATAGCGTCATATTATTTAAACTGCGGGGTAATACAAGTTTTTAAAGGCAAGAATCCAAAAGGTTTTTTTTTAATGGCAAAAAGCATAAGATGGTCAATCAAACCGGCTATTGATATGCTCAAAAGGAATATTAAAAGGATATTATAAAATCTGTCTAGCCGTATGAAAATAGCATTTGTTCTAAACAATTATAATGCTAATGGAGGTATTGAGAAAGCATTAGAATCTATTTTGCATATACTATGCAAGAATGAAGCATATGATATAACGGTTTTATGCCTAAAGGATAAAGTCAAAAATACAGTAAACAGAGATATTCCGGATAGTGTTACTATAAAACAGATAGAATGGTATCCTCGATATTTAAAAGATACACAAACTACTATCTTTAAATTGTTAAAAAAATATTTGTTATCAGCCCCGATATTTTCAGCAGGTATAATCTTAACAAAAATATATTCGTTTATAAGAAAAAATCCCAATATATATCTTAGACACATATTAAAAAGATATCCTGCCGTACCGGAGAAATTCAATATCGCAATTGCATTCGAATATCCCCCTTGCAATATTTTATATGTTACAAAAGACAAAATAAAGGCTGACAAAACGTATTTATGGATACATTTTGAACCGTTTATGTTGCTAAGCAAACAAATGCTTAAATACGATATAGAATTAGCCGATAAAATCATTTCCGTATCTGATGCGATAAAAAACGATATAGCCAATAATTTCCCAGAATACAATACGCGTTTTTATCGTATTTACAATATGGTAGATGCAAATATCTTGACAAAAGCGAACGAGAAAGTCCTTCACAAATATACAGATAATAAAATCAGACTATTGACTATTGCCAGATTAACATCACAAAAAGGAATTGATATAGCTGTTGATGTTACGCTTTCACTAATAAAAGATAAATGCGAATTTGAATGGTTTATTATAGGAGAAGGGGAACTAAGGCAAGAAATAGAAAAACGTATCTCAGAACATAATATAAACAAATATTTCAAGTTGCTTGGAAATATAGAAAATCCTTACCCATATATAAAAGACTGTGATATTTATGTTCAACCCAGCAGATATGAAGGATATGGAATAGCATTAGCTGAAGCCCGTGTGTTATGTAAACCGATAGTTACAACAGACTTTTATGGAGCGAGAGAGCAAATTACCAACAGGCATACGGGAAGTATAGTAAATTGTAATGCTATAGAAATAGCAAACGCAATAAAAGAATTATGCAACGATATAACCCTAAGAAAACTATACACCCAAAATTTAAAAAAAGAAAATAATATATCCAACGAGGAAACAGATTTGTATAATATCCTAAATTTATAAACGCACATGCCTAAGGTTTCAATAATCATTCCTGTATATAACGTAAATAATTATGTCGGCGATTGTATAACTTCATGCCTGAACCAATCATTTAAGGATATCGAAATAATCATAGTAGATGATGGTAGCAATGACGGGTCATCAGAAACAATCGACACATTCCGGTATGACAATCGTGTAGAAATAATACACAAATCAAATGAGGGCGTAGTTGCTGCAAGGAACGACGGATTAAAGATTGCAAAAAGCGAATATGTATTTTTTGTTGACGGAGATGACAATTTGCCGGAAAATGCCATTGAAAAACTATACACATGTTTAGACCTGCACCCGGATGCAGACTTTGTATTGGGGGATGTAATGCTAACCGATAGCGACAACAGACCTATACGTTCTGCTATTACACAAGGCAACGGTATTGTAAAAGGAGAAGACAACATCTTTGTAAGTGTCATGCAGACTCAATTCAAAAGTCTGTGTGCAAAACTCATAAAAAAGGAACTCTTTAACAATATAAGATTCATGCCTGAAGGTCTTAAAGTCGGAGAAGACTTGGTTATATTTTTTCAGTTAGCTCTATCAGCAAAGACATCAGTACATACAGACTGTATTGTTTATAATTATGTACAACATAACAATTCTGTTATTAATGACAAGAGGCAGCATAAATCAAAAAATGATAATTTGATAGAAATGATATTATATTTCGATAAAATATTACACAGTTATAAAGCAAATATAAATGAAGATGGCAATATTTTATTAAAAAGACAAATTATATTTGGAATCTCTCGATATATTTTTGTAGAAAACGGGGCCGGTAAATATAAGAAACTGATAAAAGAATACTTATCAAAGTACTACTTTGAGGACGTTAAGGTAAAAAAATTAATGAAGGAGTACTCAAAAGCATTTGCTACATTACTTTATATAACAAAATTCAGCCCTAGAATGTGGGCATATATATACAAATTGGCTCTTAAATTACATAAAAAATAATAAGATCATGGTTATAGCTTTTTTTTACAATAACGAAATTTCACCTACAAGAGGAGGGACAGAAAGAGTAACATATACATTAGCACATATATTTAAAAATGCAGGATATGAAGTATTGTATATTTCTAAAAACCATAATTATGATGAAACATTTATTATTGATAATAAAATAACGACATATTATCTTCCCAATAATATAAAAACATTTTGCGAAGAAAATATTAAGTTCATAAATAATTTAATAATAAATATGCATATTGATATTATAATAAATCAAGATGCTCTTAATAATGAAACTGTCAAACTCTTCGATAAAACGAGAATACATAGTGCAAAGATTATCACATGTTTACATTTTCAACCCACATTAGGTATTCAATATGGTAAAGAACTTTTTTACCTTCCTATTAAAATATCAAAACCGATAGACAGTTTAATAAATATACTAAAAAGGTTAAAACTTCCATATAGTTTACATAAGGCACTAAAAAACAAAAAAAAATTATATATTGAAATTTGCCAGAATAGCGATGCTATAACGATATTATCAGATAAATATATAGATACAATAAAGAATCTTATTCCAAAACAACTTCATTCGGCTATATATGTAGTAAATAATCCACTACCATATAAATATAAAATATCAGATATAGAATATAATAATAAAAAGAATATTATACTATTTGTTGGAAGACTTGAATACACTTTTAAAAGAATTGACAGATTAATTAAAGCATGGAATATGCTTGAAAAAAAACATAACGATTGGTATGTAAAAATCGTTGGAGACGGAAATGATAAAGAAAGGTTAAAAGAGTTAGTTAGTAAATATAATTTGAAAAATATAGAATTTTGTGGTAGCAGAGATCCTCTGAACTTATATAAAGAAGCAAAATTACTATGTTTAACTTCTAATTCTGAAGGATTCCCACTTGTCATACTTGAAGCGCTACAAAACAAAGTTATTCCTATAACTTTTGGATCTTTTGAATCAGCATATGATATAATAAAAGATGGTAAAAATGGATTTGTAATTAAACCTTTCGATATTAAAGAATTCGCACAAAAGATTGAATTATTAATAGACAATAAACAATTATTAGAAACAATGGCTAACAGTGACCGTGACGTTTTGGACAAATTTAAAGATGATATAATACTTAAACAATGGCAAACACTATTTAAAAATATAGGACTATGATACTATCTATAATCATAACCGTATATAACCTGGGGAAATATATCGACAGATGCATACAGTCATTTATTTCCCAAAATATACCTTTTGACGAATATGAAATAATTGTTGTCGATGACGGGTCTTCTGACAATAGTGCCGAGAAGATAAAAAACTATTCCGAGAAATATCCACATATCAAATACATTTATAAAAATAACGGAGGAGCAAGTTCAGCAAGGAACATTGGACTTAAATACGCAAAAGGAGATTATATATGGTTTTTTGATGGGGACGACTGGGTAGGAGATAATATTCTAACTGATATAAAACAAGTTATAACAGAAACATATTCAGATATTATATTTTTAAATTATATATACATAGATGAAGGTTCTAATGTATTGTATGAAAGTAATTTCAAATTAACAGGAGAAATATCGGGCACTATTTCCGGACACGATTTGTTTATTCACGCACCAGGCGACTTTATAATGCCTCACAGGTTTATAATAAAAAGGGAATTACTTATAAAAAACTATATATCGTTTATAGAAGGCATAACATTTGAAGACGATGAATGGGCTCCTCGGGTTCTGTATTATGCAAATTCTTGCATTGTATATGAAAAGCCTCTATATTATTATTTAAAAAGAGGAAGTTCTTTAATGTCTGCATTTTCAGAGGCCAAAATACCGTCATTTATCAAGGTAGTCGCCTCTTTATCCGATTTTAGAGATAACATAAAGGATAACCAGTACAAAAAAAGGCTCAATGCATACATATTAACGTATGTATCGAATTATCTCAGATTAAGAAAAAAGAGAAACATAAGAACTGATTGTGACATAAAAGCATTACAGGCGATAAAATATATAGATTATTCCGGGATAAGCGTTAAAAAGTACATTCAATGTATACTAATGAAATATGCTCCAACTCTATATTCAAACTTATTTGCAATAAAACAATGATATAAGTCATGAAAAGGATATTACTTACATGCAGCGGTATTCCGGCATTGGGTACATATGGAGGTATAATATCGTACGTACATGAACTGGCTGACACTCTTGCAAAGAGCAATTACGATGTTCACGTCTTCGTTTTCAGGGAGCAAGGCAGTGAGGCAAAGGGCAACGGCAAAGAATCGTATAAATACAGGTTGTTTGAACTTCCCCGGAAAAGAAGTGAAGAAAAAGAACTTACTTTCAGGATAATAAAGGAAATAGAGACTTTAAGGCCTGACGTAATAATAAACAATGAAATCATTTATATTCAAGGCATATACCCTGTCATAGACAACCGGATAGTAAAGATATCAGTAGCACATGGTTTTTCAAGGAAAAAGACCATGTCTATTGCCGGGATGCAAGGTAAGATATCGACATATAACTGGCAATGGACAGACTGGATTGTATGCCAGAACAAACAAATGGCCAAAGGCCTTGCCGAAAAATACAATGTACCGGACAACCGGATTACGGCCATAGACCAGACTTGCAGGAAACAGGCGACAGCAAAAACGCAGCCGGAGGAAACATTCACTATCGTTTATGCCGGAGGTGCGAGCAAAGGCAAAGGCAGCGCAGAGGCTTACAGGATATGCCGGAAACTGAGCGAATCGGACATAGATTTCAAATTCATCTGGTGTCTCGATGCGACAAGGGGAATAGACAGGAAACTCGCGACGGATAAACGCTTTGTATTTGCGGGCAGACTTGGCAGGGATAAATTTATAAATACATTGAACGATGCCGACTGCATAATTATCCCATCGCATATGGAAACAGGCCCTATGCTGCTTGTAGAGGCGATGTCGACAGGGACTATTCCAATATGCAACGACATTAAATACTCGGCTATTCCCGATATAATCATCGACGGGGAAAACGGCTTCAAAATAGAGAACAACAATATTGACGGCTATATAAAAGCCATAAATTATTTGTCTGGTTCC
>CALURS010000102.1 GCA_944323215.1 Candidatus Gastranaerophilales bacterium
AAATACCTTCGAATAAAATTTATGTGCATAATCAACAATTTCTTTGATATCATCAAGATTGTTTCCTGCATTTTTTCTCGCTCCAAAGGCGTTTGCTCCGATATATATGGCATCTGCACCGCAATTAATAGCCTCAATTGCTGTTTCTTTATCTTTTGCTGGCGCCAGAAGTTCTGTTTTTTGCTTTTCCATATTGTGATTATAGCATACAATGTAAAAGTTGTTTGTTTAGAGTAATATATTATTAAGTGAGGGTTCAGTTATGAAAAAAGTTGTTATTTTAGGTGTAGGTAATGCTTTAAATTCTATAATCAATTATTTTAGGTCAAATAATTTTGATGTTACTGCATTAGCCGAATATGAGGATAATATTTTTAAATCTGAAAAATTTGATTACATAGTGCTAAATCATTACTCAAAAAAGTTACCTGATAGTATGATAAAAAATAATATTGTTATAAAGCTGCATCCTTCATTACTTCCGGCATTTGACGAGGAAGAAGCTGTGAAGAAAGCATATTTAGCAGGCGTTAAGGTCAGTGGAGTTACCGTTTCAGTAGCTACTCCTAAAGAAAAATATTCCAAAATAGTTGCACAATTCCCTGTCCTCATTGATTGTGATACGCATTTTGATGAATTTGAAGAAAATATAAACAAAACGGAATGTATGTTTTATCCGATAGTAATTGATGCAATTATTAAAAATAATCCGTTTCATTTCTCTATGGTAATGGGACAATCAAGTTGCAGTGGAAATTGTGGCAGTTGCGGCGGGAAATAGCTCATTGTTCCCTTTGTCTCTCATTTATGAATTTTTTTAAATCGCTTGAAAGGTTTATTGATTGATGAATAAACATGTTATAACGTTTTAAATCTCCGATATTTTCAGCCTCAGTTAATAAATCACGTTGTGGCAGTGTAGGTTGTGTTGTTTTTTCCGGAGCTTGATTTTCTGATTTAGTATCAATTTTGTAAAGTATAGCATCTAGGTTTTGGCTATGTGACATTCCATGCTTTGCACAGAATTCTTTAATATTCATGTTGGCAGGCAAAGTATATAGCCACTTAATAGAATTAATATCGTTTTGCGAAAGAGTAGTAACCCCATACTGGTGAGGTGTATACATGATATCTGTATCATATGGACTATGACCTAGACCTAATCCATGCCCGATTTCGTGCAAAATTGTGTGATAAACTTCATTTTCCGCCATATATTTTTGGTGAATAATCCCGTCTGATAAGCCAATAGATACTTCTGCACCGCATAATCTGTTACTGTTGTCAAAGTTAGTATAACAATGACCTAAAGCTGTTCGTTCAACCCGCTTCCAATCAATATTCATATGAGATTCAAGTAAAACACTAACTAACTTGTATTGAAACTTCCCTCCGCTTGCTGAAACCCACGAGTTTAGTGCATCTATAACCATTCTGCGGTAAATAGGATCTTCTCCTTTTTTAGAATAAAAATTCATTGGTGCAATATAAACATTTAAGGGCATAATCGACCATCTGATTAATTGACCGTTTTTTATACTGGAATTAAGATATGTTTTACTTTGCATAGATTTATTGTATAATGAATTAACAGTTTGGTAAATATATTAATGGGGGGATAAACAATTATGATGAATATGATGAATATTGTGAAGCAAGCACAACAATTTCAAAAGAAAATGAAAGACATGCAAGAAGAACTTGCTAAGACTGATGTTGAGGTAGCAGCAGCAAATGGTGCTGTAAAAATTGTTTATACCGGACAAGCTCACTTTAAATCATTAAAATTAGCTAAAAATGCGATATCTCCGGATAATCCGGAAAGCGTTTCTGATGATACGCTAGAAATGTTAGAGGACTTATTAAATGCTGCTTTAAAAGAGGCAGATACAAAAGCTACTCAAGTTTTTGAAGAAAAAACCGGAGCTATAGCTAAAGGTTTAAATTTACCTAATATCCCTGGATTATTCTAATATGATATATCCTAAGTCAATTGCAAGCTTAATTGAGCAGTTTCAAAAGTTTCCTTCTGTAGGACAAAAATCGGCTCAGAGGATGGCATTTCATATATTAAAAATGCCTTTGTCTGAGGTCGAGAAGTTTGCTTCTGCAATCGTTGAAGCAAAACGGAATACTTGTACTTGTGAAATCTGTTTTAATATTTCTACGGAATCGCCTTGCGAAATTTGTAGCTCCCCAAAGCGAGACAGATCTGTAATTTGTGTTGTCGCTGAAACAAAAGATTTGATAGCAATAGAAAAGACTAATGAATATACGGGGCTCTATCACGTTTTGCAAGGCGTAATCTCGCCAATGGAAGGCATTGGAGCAGATGACATTAGGATAAAAGAATTACTTAATCGTTTGGTGGATGATAGAGTGCAGGAGGTTATCCTTGCTCTTAATCCTTCTGTTGAAGGAGAAGCAACAAGTCTTTATCTCTCTAAGCTAATTAAGCCCTTCGGTATAAAAATTACCCGTATAGCATTTGGTCTGCCTGTTGGAGCAGACCTTGAGTTTGCTGATGAAATTACTCTTGCAAAGGCGATTGAAGGTCGCCGTGATATCTAGCAGGGTGCAATTTTTGACTTTATAATTGGGGTTATTAAATCCCCTGGGGTTAATCCTTGTGACACTAATTCTTTTATAGGCATAAGGTACTCTTCTTCTTTTTCAAACTGTGTTTTTAGAGAATAGTATGCAATTTCTACTATCTCTTTTGCAATATCTTTAACTTTATAGTGCCCGAGTCTTGTTTTCAGTCCTTCTCTCGGAACTCTATATCTGAATTCTGATATCTCATCATAATCAAAGCGTTCCAGTAATTCTTCGGTACTTTCGAGAGCTTGATTATCGTACATGATACCCTTATATAGAGCGAGTGCTGAATATACAAATTCCTCAGGTACGCAATCGTGATTACGAATTTCTATAAAAGAGTTAAGTCTGACATCAGGGAAGGCTAAATTGGCATGAAGCTTAAAATCGTCTATCGTTGCACTATAATTTTCATATCCGTTATCTAAGAATTGTCTAAAGTTTATTTTTCCGTTTATTGGTATTATTTCATTCTTACGTTGTATAAAAATCATTGGTATATTCATTAGAAACTCAATATATGATTTAAACAAATTATCGTTTCTGAATTTAGTTCCAAAGCCGCATCTTTCATTATCAGTATTTAACCAAGCTAATGCCCTAAAGCTTTTGTAACCAGTATCTACACCACCTCTTATTTGTGAATTTGCAAACATTGCGGTTGTAAATGGTGATATGCGGTTAGCTATATTGAATTTTTTTGTGGCATCTTCTTCGTCTTTGTAATCTATACACACTTGTATTCCCGCTGTTTCTCTCATCATTACATCTGATAATATTCCGCCTAAGTAATTAGCCATTAGTTTGTATCTGCGTTTTGGATTAAGTTGAATAAATCTATATGTAGATACGGGAGAAACTCCGTAATTTAGTAACTCAATTTCGTAACGCTTTAGTAGTGGCTTTAGCTCTTTGTTAATTCTATCAATTTCTGATTTTATTTGCTTTATAAATTTTTGTGGCTCAAGGCTAATTTCAAATTGGCATCCCGGTTCTATGGTCACTGTGTTATGAAGCTTCTTAAGTCCAATAATATTTAAGTCATCAAGTAGATAATCCCAATTATCAACCTTGGCAAAATCCGATAGAAATTCACAAATTCCCCATTCTCCATAGTAAGATACATTTTTATAATCTTTCGTTGAGACAGGTATTCTTTCGTATTCAAGCCCAACCTTTGTGTCTGTTTTACATCCTGATTGGAATAGCTTTAGAATATCATCGGTTCTTAGTTTTTCTTTGCAGTAATTCACTTTTAACTCCTTTTATTATTTTAACACTAATAAAATAACAAATAATAAACTAAAAACATTTACCTGTTTGTATTATTATATATTGTATGAGTGATTACTTGCAAAGAGCAAAATTTTTTAGAACAAAAAAAAGGTTAGGTCAGAATTTTTTGGTAAATGCTGATGTAATAGCTGATATTATTGAACTTGCAGAAATTAATAAAGAAGATACGGTTATTGAGATCGGTCCTGGAATCGGATTTGTTACAGAACAACTTATAAAAGTGGCAAAAAGGGTTATTGCTATTGAACTTGATGAGGATGCAATAGCGGTTTTACAAAAATTGAATGCTTCTAATCTGACAATTATTCACCAAGACATACTTAAAACTGATTTATCATCTCTTGTTGATACAAAAGTAAAAATTGTAGCAAATATTCCATACTATATAACAAGTCCAATATTGGTACATTTGCTTGGCGAAATTGATGATTTAAACAATAAAAACAGAAATTGTATAGATTCAATCATTTTGATGGTCCAAGAGGAAGTTGCAAGGAGAATAACAGCGAAAGCCGGTGCTGAAAATAAAGCTTATGGCTTACTCTCAATCTTATCTCAATTCTGGGCCGATTGTTATATTGTCAAATTGGTTGGAAGACGTTCTTTTTATCCGGCTCCTAAGGTTAATTCTGCACTCGTTAAATTAAAAATTAAATCAAAGCCATGTTTAAATTTAACTGATTATAGGCACTTTAGACGAGTTATAAAGGCTGCATTTGCGCAAAGAAGAAAAACTTTAAAAAACTGTTTGCTACAAGCTAGTTTTTCAAAAGAAGTTATAGAATCAGCACTCTGTGAGGTGGGTTTAAATGATGACATTCGTGGGGAAAAATTATCAATAGAACAGTTTGGAAAATTATCCGAGGCTTTGTTAAATGCAAATTAAGATTAAAACTCCTGCAAAAATTAATTTAGGTTTAGTTGTGCTTGGAAAACGTGAAGATGGTTTTCATGACATTTTAAGTGTCATGCAGACCATAAGTTTATATGATTATTTGACGTTTCAATTTACAGAGGCTGAGCACTTAGAAATTAGTCTTTCAGGAAGTGTCGATACTATTCCTTATAATGAAAAAAATTTGGTTTATAAGGCAATAGAGTTGTTTTATTCAAAAATTTCAAACTTGCCAAAATACAAAATAAGTGTGTACATAGAGAAGCACATACCGCAGGAAGCAGGATTAGGCGGGGGAAGCTCAAATGCAGCAGGGACAATTTGGGCATTAAATAAAGCTCTTGGTACAAATTTATCTGAAGATAGTATCAACGAACTTTGTGGTAAATTAGGTTCAGACCTAAATGTTTGTTATTGGGGCGGAACAACTTTTGCTACATCAAGAGGAGAAAAAGTTGAGAAAATTAGTTCAAAGCTGATTTCTGATGTATCAATTATTAAACCGATTAATTTTGGAATTTCAGCAAAAGATGGTTATATTATGTTTGATGAGCTTAATAAAAAGACATCTCCTGTAATAATCGATAAACTAAAAGATTCACTTATTAAGGGTGAGAGTATTTCAAATTATATTTATAACGATTTAGAAATTGCACCGCTTAAGAAATTTGATATTCTTAAAAGACTTAAAAATGCTTATCCTGAAGCTATAATGACTGGTTCAGGTTCAGCGTATTTCATCTTAAAAAAAGATATTCCGCAGCTATTACCTAAAAGTGAGTATAAAGTAATTAATGATTTAAGATTCATCTCTGAGGGAATAACGGAAGCCTAAATTATACGAGTGATAAATTCTCTTGAATTAGCTCAATTAATTCATCAGCCGAATTTTTGATATTTTCAACAAAGATATTAAGCTGCTCTTTTGAAAATTCACCCTGTACAAGCTCCAGTACATCATACTTTGTATATTCATATAACAAGAGCGATTTTTTGAGCGCATATATTTTAGTAAAGTTAATTTCGCTGCTTGAAAATAACTCTTTTAGCTCTTTTATATTGTTGATATCACGAATTAATTCATCTTGTAAACTGACTTGAATAATTTTTATATCATTAATAATTTTGTTAAAATCAAATGCTTCAGTTTTTGCAAGAACCTGATCAAAAGTCGTATATGTAAGCCCTTTAATGTATGCCCCAAAATCAGTTATATTATAAATTGTTGTATCATCGTTGATGAGATTTAAGTTATTTTCGCATTGAGGAATAAAGTTTGCAAAATCAGCTCTTGTTTTAACAATTTCTCCGCTAACAGATTTTACAGGTTTAATCTCAATTTGAGTGCCATCAATAAGAACGAAGTTTTTATCTTGTACTACTTCTGACTCGTCGCAGGAAATAGTATTATTTTTAAATGCAAGGTCAAAACCGCAGAGAGCAATTTGCTTAAATCCCATTTGAGAGGCGCACATTAGTGCATTAAGCGTAGCTGTACCAACTGCCGGATATGTTTTAATAAGTCCTTTATTTGCAAGGTGGTTAACATATTCAGTATTATTTGAAAAGTAATAAAATATATTTTTCCAAGGCTGTCTAGCAACCTGAAAGTCAGATTTTACATCCAAAATAACTTTATTTTGCCGTATATAGTTTTCCGACAATTTTGACAAATCAGATTTATTAATAGCATCAGAAAAGACTACAAAGTCAGGTATAATATTGAATTTTTGTAGTGTTGGTAATACTTTGGGTATGGCAAATACAGTAAACTTGTTTCTGTATGTCTTAATTTGCTCAATATTGTCCATTAAAGATGGACCAGCTGATAGAATAAGAGCTGTACCTTTTTTTATTGAATTATCAAAGCTATAGAATGTATTTATATTTTTTGTTTGCTTAATATTATTGATAAGGTTTTTAATCCATGCTTTAGATACAATTTTGATTG
>CALURS010000103.1 GCA_944323215.1 Candidatus Gastranaerophilales bacterium
ACCCTGGTGCAGGTCAAGGTGTATATGGCAACGGTGCATACGGTAACGGTGCATACGGCAATGGTACATACGGCAATGGTACAAACGGTCTTGGCGGTTATACAAGATACATTCCTGGTCAATATTCAATATTAGGTGGAAAAGTATCCGGAGTTGAAGATCCAGCAGGTAAAGTTGAAGATCCGGCAGGTAAAGTTGAAGATCCGGCAGGTAAAGTTGAAGATCCAGCAGGTAAAGTTGAAGATCCGGCAGGTAAAGTTGAAAAGAAACCAGCAGGTGTAACAGGCGAAGGCGAAAACCAAAGATATAATTTAGATGATATTAAAGGAACTTTAACTCCTGAAGAAGCAAAAGAAGCTCGTAAAAACTTCTGGAAAGCTTTAGGACTTAATGAAAATACTCCGGCAGCTGATAAAGCTTGGAACGCTAACAGATTACGTTTAGGAAAAGATGATGCAGGTAATATCTATGTAATCTATAAAGATGAACAAGGTCAAGAAACAGCATTCAAATATGATCCGAAAACGAAACAATATACGCTTCCAAACGGTACAACTTTCAATAAATTCAGTGAATCAAGTACTGATGAAGTAGCAAAACCAAGAAATATTGATGAAACTAAAAACCAAAATGTTACTCAAACTTGGTCAGCAGAAAATGCAGATGTAACTACAGTAGCATTTGATGGTAGAGATAAAGAAAACGGTAACTGCGTAAAAGTTGGTTCGACCTTCGGTTCTTGGATATTAAACCATAACGATAAGAGCATAGCTCAAGTTACAAAGAACAGTGACAAAATCTTTACAGAATTTGCAAACGGTGATGATAAAATTTCCTTTGATGAATTTATCGCATACCTAACAGGTTATGAAGCCGATGCAATGAGAGCAACATCTGATACAGCATACGGTAAAAACAGCAAATACCACGATACAGTTGATATGGACGCTTACGATATGGTTAAATTAACTAAAATATTCAACCAATATTCTTCTAATGGATATATCAATAAAGAAAACTTCGATAAAATGGTTGCAACAATGAACACACTAGTAAATTCAAATGGCTTAGTAAAATAATCTAATTTTAAAGTACTGCTATAAAAAATTTAACCCCAAAGACAGATGTCCGAGGGGTTAAATTTTAGCTTATAATTTATTATCTTTCAACCAACTCTTTAAAATGCTCCAAGTCTTCAACTGTATCAATTCCGACAGGAATATTTTGAGTAATAGCAATTTTTATCTTCATTCCGCTTTGTAAGGCTCTCAATTGTTCAAGGCTTTCAGCTCTTTCTAAATTTGTTTGAGCAAGTTTTGTCATCTTGATTAATGAGTCTTTTCTGTATCCATAAATCCCTAAATGACCATAAATTTTGCTTTCACCTCTGTTACGTTCGTAAGGAATTTTTGAACGAGAAAAATACATCGCATAGTTATTTATATCAAATACACACTTTACTAAATTAGGATTATTTGCTTCTTCATCGTCTTTTATTTCTCTTACGAGCGTAGAAATATCAGCATTTTTGTCATCTCTAACACCTTTAATGACAGCATTAATATCGTCAAGACTTATAAGCGGTTCATCGCCTTGAAGATTAACTATAATATCGATTTCGGGATGTCTTGAGGCAACTTCAGCAATTCTGTCAGAACCACTTTTGTGTTCAGATGATGTCATCTCAACATCGCCGCCAAACTCTTTTACTGCATCATAAATCCGCTTATCATCAGTTGCAACAATTACCATATCAGCATTTTCACACTTGCTTGCCTTCTCCCATACCCACTGAATTATCGGTTTACCAAGTACTTTTATTAACGGTTTTCCTTCCAATCTGCTTGAACCGTACCTTGCCGGTATTATAATTGCCGTTTTTCCCATTTTTTCTACACCCTCTCAGCTATTAGAGCAACCCATTGATTTTGATGCGCTTCTTCTACTAATTTTAATGAATGTTTTTCAATTGCATCAAGCACAACTTGCTTCTTCTCGTCCAATATACCGCTTAAAACAATTTTTCCACCTGGCTTCATAACAGCTTTTAAATCCCCCATTATCTCTGCCAAAATATTATGAAGTATATTAGCACAAACAAAATCAAACTCTTTATTAATTTTATCAGCCGTACCAAGTTCAAACTCACATTCAACGCCGTTAATTTTAGCGTTTTCTTGTGCTACTTCAATAACAGTCTCATCGTTATCGCAGCCATAGACATACCCTGCACCGAATTTTTTACCGCAGATAGCTAAAATTCCTGATCCCATACCTATATCAGCGAGTGAATCACCTTTATGCAAATATTTTTCTATAGCCCTCATACAAAGCTGTGTCGTAGAATGAGTTCCTGTCCCAAACGCACACCCTGGATCTAAAACGATAATTACTTCATCTTCGCGCTTTGGAGTATATTCTATCCAGCTTGGAACAATCGTAATTTTATCAGATACGTTAGTTACATCCCATTTTTCTTTCCATTTCTTTGACCAATCCTGATTTTCTCTTTCTGTTAAAACAAATGCCCAACTACCAAGTTCATCATCAGTAAACCCTCTTGAAATTAATAAATTTCTGTTTTCCGTTAGAGTTCTTGCAACAAAAGAATTATCAGGCTTGTTAGTTAAAAACGCTTTCAACTCACCTTCTGTTGTTGAAATCATTTCTAAATCCTTGTATGCTTCTTCCGCAAGGATTACACCTTCACAATCAAAGTTTGAGAAACAGATATCAGAAACGATATCAGAAATTTCAGGGTTAATATCTATTATTAATTCATAATAATTATTGTTCATTATTCGTTAAATACACCCATTCCTCTGAATTTACTATATCTTTGAGCCTTCAATTCATCGGGAGAATAAGAATCTAATTCTTCTAAAGCACCAATCAAAGCTGATTTAAGTCTGTCACTCATATCTTGCGGATTAGTATGCGCACCCCCTAATGGTTCAGTAATCTTTCCGTCTATAACTCCAAACTTAAGTAAATCATCAGCTGTTATTTTAAGCGCATCAGCAGCATCAGCAGCCCGTGCAGCATCTCTCCAAAGAATAGAAGCACAACCCTCAGGAGAAATTACTGTATAATAAGCATACTCAAGCATAAACACTCTATTAGCTACTCCTAGTCCTAAAGCGCCCCCACTACAGCCTTCACCAGTAATTACAGCAATTACAGGCACTTTTAGTTTTGACATTTCTCTTAAATTCACAGCAATAGCAATACCTTGTCCTGTTTGCTCAGCAGTTATACCCGGATATGCCCCCGGAGTATCTATTAAAGTAATTATAGGGAGATTAAATTTATCTGCATGCTTAAAAAGCCTTAATGCCTTTCTATACCCTTGAGGTTGTGGCATACCAAAGTTATATTCTAAATTTTCTTTAGTAGACTTCCCTTTTTGAGTTCCAATTAGCATAACATTTCTGCCAGCAATTGTAGCGAGACCGCCAATTATTGCTCTATCGTCTGATCCTTCCCTGTCACCATGCAATTCAACAAAGGTTTCACACATCATATGAGTATAGTCCAAAAAATTTGGGCGTTCACTGTGACGTGCGATTTGAAGTTTTTGAGATGGCTTTAATGACTCATACATTTCCCGTTTTATTTCAGTTGCTTGTTTTTCGAGGTTTTCAATTTCGCCATTAAAATCCATGCCTGACTCCAAACTCATTTTTTTAAATTCATCTATTTTTTTTTGTATTTCTAAAATCGGTTTTTCAAACTCCAACACTGTCATTCTTTATACTCCATGAATAGTAAGAACTTCTGCGAGCTTATCTCTCAGCTCCGCACGTTTTGATATTATATCTACTTGCCCGTATTTTAACAGGTATTCAGCTGTTTGGAAATCAGCCGGTAGACTTTGCCTGATTGTTTGCTCGATAACACGACGACCGGCAAAACCAATCCTTGCACCTTGTTCTGCAATTATTATATCGCCTAACGTTCCAAAACTTGCTGTAATACCTCCAAAAGTCGGTTCTGTTAATACATTTATATATAGCAAACCTGCTTCATCCAGCTTGCCAACTGCACAAGAGGTCTTTGCCATCTGCATAAGACTTAATGCACTTTCTTGCATTCTTGCTCCACCTGATGAAGTCACAGCTATAACAGGTAATTTCTGCTTAATAGCTTCTTCTATTATCCTTGTTACTTTTTCTCCAACTACACTGCCCATTGAGCCGCCCATATAATCAAAATCCATTACTGCAGCTGCAACTCTATGACCTTTTATCTCGCCGATACCTGTTATTACTGCTTCGTCAAGATTTGTTTTTGCATGTGCCTTCTCTAATCTGTCCTTATATGGCTCTGTATCTACAAATTCCAAAGGATCCGTCGGTGTTATATTTTTAAAACGCTCTGTAAAAGTATCTTTATCAAATAATAACTGGATTCTCTTTGTTGCATTTATCCGATAATGATATTCACACACAGGACATACCATCATATTTTCTTCTAAATCTGTTTTTAAAATTTGATTTTCACAGTGAATACATTTAGTCCATAAACTCGGATGTCCGTCCTCCTCCATCTTCATTTCCGCTTCGCGACGACGGATTTGAGCTTCTTTCCTTTTTTCAAACCAATCTTGTATAGTCATATATTTATCAGTAAACTCCGTTCTAACTAATACACATTCTTTTAAAACTACCCTTAAATTATACATCAAAAAAAAACATAGTCTATAACTTTACAAACTTTTATTAACTTGTTGACTTTCATAAAAACATTATTAAATAAACACTATTGGAGTAATTATTTATGATAAACAATTTGATTTTAGACTTATTTTACAATTTTCTGCCGGAAAGAGAGTGTCAACACGATAAAGTTTCGCCAATGTCAGATGGCGAATACTGTCCAGATTGTGGCAGATATGTTGTAAACGAATGGTATATTACACGCTGCAAATGCTGCGGGGTCAGACTCCAAAGCATAAAAAAAGGTGATAAAATTATTCCCGCTGAAAACTTTTGTCATAATTGCGGAGGCTCTGATTTCTACCTAGAAAAACTCTCTAAAATCGACTTTATTAATATCAACTACGCAGTTCTCATTAAAAAAGCTATGCAGGATGGAACATTTTCTCGAACAACTCAATGCTGGCAAGAGCCAGAAAATAGCAGAAATAATGTAATTAAGCTTCTGCCGTTTTTAGAAAAGAAAAATTTGTTCTAATTTTGTTTTTTTGCTTCTTCTATAATCGGAAGTTCTATTATAAACGTAGAGCCATTATTCACTTCACTTTTTACTGAAATTTTTCCTCCGTGAAGTTCTACAAGCTCTTTTGTTATTGTTAATCCAAGACCTGTTGAAGACTCTTTTTTTGTATATGCGGAATCCAGTTGTACAAATTTTGCAAAAATTTTACCGTGATATTTGGGATCAATTCCTATCCCGTTATCGTGCACTGAAAGGATGTATTTCTTCTTCTCTTTTTGCGCATCCAAAATTATTTCACCATTCTCTGGTGTAAATTTTATCGCATTACTTACTAAGTTATAAAATATTTGCTGCATCTTTTGGTAATCCGCATATATTTCAAAATCTTCTTCAAAATCTTTTATCATTCTGATATGCTTTTTGGCAGCAAGCGGCAATAAAACATTACAAACTTCTGTGTACAACAAATCTATACTGAAACGGCTTCTGGAAATCTTCATTGCCTTTGCTTCTATCTTTGAAATATCAAGAATCTCATTTATCATTCCTAAAAGTCTTAAACCGGATACCCTTATTTCTTTTATATACTCCTCCTGTTTATCAGAAAGTTTGCCATACATTCCGTTCTCAAGAATTTCTGAAAATCCTAGTATCGCATTTAAAGGGGTCCTTAATTCGTGCGAAACATTCGCTAAAAATTCGTTTTTAACCTTGTCCGCCTCAAGTATTTTCTCATTTTGCTCTTTTATTGTCTTATAAGCGTTATTTTTCTCTATAATACCATCCTTTAATGCCTTTAACTGTATCTTAAATACATTTGAAAGCTCTAAATCTTTGATAACATAGGAAATTATACAAGAGACCGTTTTTAATATATCCAAATCTTCGGCATCATAAGATTTACCATCATTTCTCACCAAAACCAAAAGTCCAAACACCGTTGATTTGATTATCAATTTTGAGATTGCATAATTACAGTTTTCACCACCAATTCTTAAAAGCTTTATAATAGGGTGGTTTTCATCACTTATATAACAATCTTCAGAATAAATATACTTTTTCTGGCGCTGATTAAAATTGAATAAATCTTCAACTTGATACGTTGAATAATCCTTAAAAGAATACTTAAGCTGTAAACTCTCAGGATTTATATAATATATAAAAGCATCAGTAAACTCAAAAATCTTACTCAATTTTTCAAAAATTCCAGTAACATCATCCTTGTCATTAAGGTTTGTTTCAAAAAATTGAGGGAAAATATTTAATGCATCATTAAGACTAATTTTTGACATAATTTGATTTTAGCAGAGTAAAGTTCTAAGAGCAATAATATTTTTGCATGTTATACTAAAATTATATAAAAGGAGGATTTTATGAGAGCAGTTGTATTTGATGAAACATTACAATACAAAGAAGATTACCAAAAACCTATACCAGAAAAGGG
>CALURS010000104.1 GCA_944323215.1 Candidatus Gastranaerophilales bacterium
AAATGGTTTTTAGAAACAATGTTACAAGCATTAGAAACTTCGGAAACAATGGTTGGTAAGATTATAGCAAAAGCCGAGCATTGGATGGAATTTAATAAATTTCCATTAGATGAGAATCAGAAAAAGATGATTAATATGCTTTTTGATGGTTTTGAGGGTAATCTGACATCAAGTAAATGGGCGAAAATATGCAAATGCTCGCAAGATACGGCAAGCCGCTCCATTAAACAGCTTGTAGAATATGGAATATTAGAACAGCAAGGAAGTGGCCGCAGTACACATTATGTTTTGACTTGCGTAGAATAATCATCACAATCTCCGCATAGGTTGCGGAGATTAATAATAGGAGAATTGTAAACAGGGTATTAGAATAATGGATAGACAAATTATTGAAATTTCAAATAATGGTTTTTTCTTATCATTATATCGAGGCTTTCTTGTTATAGAAAATGAAAAGAAACAAAGACAAGAGATTCCGTTGGATAATATTTTATCTTTAATATTGTCAGCAGATGATACTGTTATATCTAAAAATATAGTTAATGCTATTATTGAACAGGGAGGAAATATTATATTTTGCGATAAAAAATATTTGCCCTCAACAATAGCTGTACCATATGCGGGACATTGGCTAACGTCACATAGAATAAAACAACAGATAGGTTGTTCCAGACCATTACAAAAGAATTTATGGAAAAGTATTGTTCAGCATAAAATATTAAATCAAGCTATGGTTCTGAGGTATTTTTTTCCGGATAACAAAAATGTTGAAAGATTAAAATTTTTAGCCAAAGATATTCTTAGTGATGATGTTCGTAATAATGAAGGAATGGCGGCGGCTTTATATTTTAAATCATTGTTTGGTAAAAAATTTGTACGCAATAGGTTGAATCCGGATATAAATATTTTGCTTAATTATGCTTATACCATATTAAGGGCTATGGTGGCCAGGGCTGTTTCAGGCAATGGTTTATTGCCTTATTTGGGGGTAAAACATTGTGGAAAGACTAATTCATTACCCCTGGTAGATGATTTGATAGAACCATTCAGGGCAATAGCAGATAAATTGGTTTTTGATGAAGTAAATAAGATTGTTAATACTGATAATATTGAATTAAATGTAGAAATAAAAAGAAATTTAGCAAAACTTACTATTTTTCCTACGATTACGGACAAAGGAAAAGTTATTTTAAATGACGCAATATACGATTTTGTCAGTAGTTTAGTATCAAGTTTTGAAAATAAAAAAGTCTTGCTTAAATATCCTCAATATGAATTAGCCCAATAAACTATACCCAAGAAGGTTGATTGTTTAATTAATCTCTGATATGCTGAAAAGATTAATCATGTACGGACTGAATAAGTTATAGTTGACCGTCTAATTAATCTCTGATATGCTTCTTTTTGGTATTAATCCGCCACAGATACTGTTATAGTTGACCGTCTAATTAATCTCTGATATGCTGAAAAACCAGTTAGGACATTTGAATGTGGCGTTATAGTTGACCGTCTAATTAATCTCTGATATGCTTCCTCTAATCTCACGGTTTGGCTCATTGCCGTTATAGTTGACCGTCTAATTAATCTCTGATATGCTTTCAATGCTGATAGCAAAGCATTCTGTTTTGTTATAGTTGACCGTCTAATTAATCTCTGATATGCTACGCCGCCAGACAGGCTTAACGCTGCCAGAGTTATAGTTGACCGTCTAATTAATCTCTGATATGCTATTTCAAGCTTTTTCTGGTGATACTCAACCGTTATAGTTGACCGTCTAATTAATCTCTGATATGCTTATTTAACTCTTGCAGATGAAGACTATGATGTTATAGTTGACCGTCCAATTAATCTCTGATATGCGCCTCAGGTTCGAATCCTGTATTGTCTGCTTGTTATAGTTGACCGTCTAATTAATCTCTGATATGCTCTTTTCCCAATGATAGCTGTCTAACTCTTGTTATAGTTGACCGTCTAATTAATCTCTGATATGCTATGATAATTTAATTGCCGAACATAACGACAGTTATAGTTGACCGTCTAATTAATCTCTGATATGCTTTCAAGGTCGTGTATTTCCTGAAACGTTGTGTTATAGTTGACCGTCTAATTAATCTCTGATATGCTAGCATCCATAAAATCAGCAAGCGGAGATACGTTATAGTTGACCGTCTAATTAATCTCTGATATGCTGCGATACCGCCAATAGAAGAAAGCAAGAGAGTTATAGTTGACCGTCTAATTAATCTCTGATATGCTAATACAAACTATGGATTAAGTTGTATTGGGGTTATAGTTGACCGTCTAATTAATCTCTGATATGCTATCTAATGGTATAAGGCCTTGAAATGAAACAGTTTTAAGGCCTTTGTTTAATCTTAAAAATACATTTTTCATGATTAGAATAACAATAATTGACCATTTTTTTCACGAATCGATTCTTCATTTTCTTCAAAATTCTTACCCAAATAATTTTCAGCCATCAAATATTGTTTATCTGTTATATAAATAAATGATACAGAGGAATTATCAGGTATGAATTTGGATAACTTTTTAGTTAAGGTTTGTCCAACAGATAAGCTCTTAACCGGTTTGATGTAAACAGAAAACTGCTTCATCATAAAGCCTTCATCCAACAAAAGATTGCGAAAACGTGTGGCTTTGCGCATTTCGGTTCGTGTCCTGACCGGTATGTCAAACATACAGATTATCCACATTATAGACCAGCCGGTTAAGGTTTCAAGCCGCTCTTGTCTCGCCATTACTTAATACCTTGTGTTTTTTCTTTACCTTGCCAAACGGGGTTAATTCAACTTTACGGGCCTCATGCCTGAGAAAGTAACTTAAACCTCTGTTAACCAAACTATCTACAAATGCATAATCTAGCGTTTTATCTTTGGGAGAAGTCATTCTGGCATCTGATATATAATCAATTGTTACAGCTCCTTCGCTAAATTTTTTTACTCTTGCCAAACATCGCGGTTTATTGCTATAGTTTTTCCATTCTTCTGGCGTATTCAATTCCAGTAAATCTCCTTGTTGAGCAGACCAGATGATTTTTCCTCCTTGTTGTTGCCACTGAGGTTTAAATTCTTTTTGATTGATGTCAAAGCATCTGATAACTTCCCAACCGATTTTTCCGTCTTTTTTATAAAAATCTACTCGATAGTTATTTCTTCCTTCATAGGCCGTACCATTAACACCATGTTTGGGAATAAAGACAAGAGATGAATTGTTTTCGTAACTTCTAAATTTGTCTCCCTTCCACAACTTTTTCTCTTGAATGATATAAAAGGTTTTGGTTAAAATGCGGCTTTCGGTTATGGCTATTTCTTTTTTACCTTCAGACACGGCCTTTTCATTTTCGGCAATCAAAATTTGTTCGGCAGTATTTGCATAAATTTCAAAGTCTTTTACTAATTTGGCTTGTTTGGCTTTATCTTCGGCAATGTGTTCATTCCACTCATCTTTGATAGAATCAGGTATGAGCAATTTCTTTAAATCTTTCATTGACTTAACGACTTGTAATATCTTGCGCGAATAAACCGTAATTAAGGATTTTCCATCATCCGGATTTATGCATAAAACCGTTCTACCTGTTTCTTTATGCATTTGTCCGGCTTTGCTGTGCTCCGGTTTATGAGATACATTAACTTTTCTTAACACATCAATTATTTTGCGGCGAAATTCTCCGACTGACTTTATACTTGTCAGTGGTAAGGGAGTGTTCTGATGAGCTAAATTGACCTCATTTGCCATATGTTGAATCAAGGAACGATTCATACAAGCAACTGTTATGGCATCCATGGCGTGATGACGATGGTCAATTCTTGGTTTTGGCAGCCACTGTTTGTTTTTTGTTTTATCAATAAATTTCCATTTGCCGTCAATATTAGGCTTTTCTGTCCTGTTAATTATTTCTCCGGTATCTTGCTCAATCCAATAAGGAGAACAATTTATATATCTTGGAATATCTAAACCCATTAAGTCATATTCTAAACCTTGTAAATTCCAGCAGCGGCGCATTTGAGCAGTTTGAGCACCTTTAATCGGGAGAATCCGATTATGAGTGGCTTCTTCACTATCTGTACAATTTACTATTGCTTTCAGGTAACGAGCCGCCATTTTAGAGACATAACGCGTATCTGTCAAATAGCGTGTAGTTTCTTCCGAATCTCCTTCTTCTTCAAATTTTTCCCGGGCATCGGCTTCAAAACGCCATGCTTTATTAGGTGTGTGTTCACGGGCATTTTTCAATATTGCCCGTATTATCTCAGGTGACTTGGTCTTTAGAAAATAATCATATGCGAAATCATCTTTTTTGTTTAAATTATCATTTCTGTTTACCAGACAAAGGTTGTTATAGGTATCGGTTCCGCCTTTGGCTTGCGGGATAATATGTTCAATTTCAAAACCGGAGAAATTACGAAGAATATTTATTGTTGGGTTGTAAGCATCTTTCCAACATTGTTCCTTGGCAAGTTTGTATTTTAAGATATTTTTGCTATTAATGAAAAGTTTGTGATCTTGCAGATATGTTTTTGCCTCTTCATTAAGTCTTTCATTATTCTTTTGTGTTTGTTCCAAACGATTTTTGTTTTTTGTGGACAAACCGACATCGCGTCCGAGCTCAATATTGATGTCATAAGGTTTACCGTAAATGCGGATAATATCATTAACCACCAAGCGGAGTTGATTTAGAATCATATGGACGGCCGGATTGGCAATTTTGCCCCATTTAACTTCGTCTGAGTTAAGATTTTTGTTGTTTTTTATTATCAATGGCGGCAAAGGTTGAGTATCTGACTGCAAAATTTCGCCATAATATGGGAGCTCTTGATATTTCCCCTGGTTTTGACGTGCGATTTCTTCAGAAGCCGTAAATCGGGCATCGTTTTTTGCCAGCTCATCGGTTATTTCTCGGTGAGAGGTAACTTGCTCTTTTAATTTTTCTAAAATAATTTTTGAGGCACTTTCGCCTAACATACCACGGCCTTTAGGAAGTTTAGTTAATAGTGCACCTATTTCTTTATCGTCATCAATTTTTAAAATCGGTTTTAATTGGGCAATTAACTCATCTTCACTATATAAGCGATGGTTTTTATCATTGGGGTTTATTGGGTTGGCTAAGAAATCAACAAATTTTGCAAGTTCGGCAAAAGAAAGGTGTTGTATATATTCAATTTCTGCAAATTCTGGACGTGAGTATAAGTAGGCTTTAATATTTTTATCATCAAGCAAAGAGATTTTTTGCTGAGCGGAAAGACCTAATATTTTTTTGATAGCAGACTTTCCGGCATTTTTACCTTGTAGTAAAAGATTCTTGATGATTTTATCTCGTTCTTCCAAAGTCAACTTGCGTTTGTTAGTATCGCTCAGAATTCTGATATTGTTTACCTCTTCATAAATACGTCTAAGTTCTGATAACGGGTGGGCTTTCAGCAATCTGTCTTCATCTTTGAAGTAAATACATTTACCTGTAGCATAAGGAGCCGGTGGACGTTCATAGAACAAAATATTATATATTTCTTTTTTTAAGCCTTCCTTTTGCATTTGTGTAAAATATTGTGCCTGTGTATCCCAGATTCGGTTAAACTCATCTTTTACCAAATAACGAGGGATTGCATAATCAACTATATGTTGTTTTAAAGCATGTTCTTTTTGACGGATAATTCTCTTATTGGGGGTTATTTTTTCTCCATTTTCATTTTTTGCATATCCTTCGCAAATCCGTTTATAAAAAAACTCACCGATTGTTTTGGAGTTTGTTTCTTTTAAGTGCTCGGCCATCATATCATAGGCTGATTTTTTAGCTTTTGATTTTTCTCCTTCTTCTAGAATTTCTTCTTGCAATTCTTCTGAAGCAGAAACAAATCCAGCTCCGCGATGTTTGGCTATATGCAGAATTGCCCGGCCAATATAATTCGGGTTAGACAATGTACCATTAACGGCATCAAAGCGAATCTTGTAAGGAGATTTAGCTTGTAAACGCTTTGTTCCTTCTGGTATATTATTTATCCAAAGGTGGTTTTCAAAAAGTTTTTGAGCGAGAAGTTCCAATCTTTTTCGGGTACGAACCAGATTTTTTCTCATTGTTCGCTTGGTTTTTCTGTCTTCAGCTCCTTCTGATACATTAAAAATGCGAACTCCGGCATCAATAATATCTTTAGTGTTATTTTGTTCATCTAACTCAATAATTGCACTACCAATGGAGCCAACTCCCAAATCTAAGCCCAAACGATATTTCATGATGTTCTCCTTAATCCGCATGATGCAAAGTCTTATATAAGACAACCTATAATATTATTCTTGACTTTTCAATTAAAATATCATTATACTTTTTAATGATATATGTTTTGATTTTTTCAGAGATTAATTAGACGGTCAATACATATATAATAAGGCTATATGCCGCAAGATGAGGGAGTACTTTGGTGCTCCCATTATTGTAAATAGAATTGGTCGTGAAAACACCATAAAAAAAAACCTCCACAAGGGAGGATTTTTTATGGTGCCCTGGAGAAGACTCGAACTTCCACTGGCTGAGCCAACATGCACCTGAAGCATGCGC
>CALURS010000105.1 GCA_944323215.1 Candidatus Gastranaerophilales bacterium
CTTGCTCGCCGGCGTTAAACGGGTCTGCGGTTGCCGCCTGCAATGGCTTTGCCATTTTGCCGTCAAGCCTTCGCCCTTTGTCGACATGTGCTCACCGCAAGTTCTAACTCTATGACAGTATTAGTTTTGAACCACTCTTGTTATGCTTGCTATTTTCATTAGAAGTTTTTATAAGAAGCTGATTTTGAGCCATAATAATCATATGAAATAGCCGCTCTATGGGAGATGCTTGTAGCAAAAACAAAAATCTAAATATCTATGTAGTAAGAAATGGTTTTTATAACTAATTCCTAATTGTTATGAAACATTCATACTTATTTATATAGTTAAATTATAATAAATTGCAAAAATGTTTTTCTTTAAGTTCTTTTTTGCAATCATATAATGCCCTAATAATATTCCAATATTTAGGTAATGCATCCTTATTATAGCCATTTTTTATTGCAATTAAATCAAAAAGTTGGCAAAAAGATCTATCGTTTCTTGCAAAATTTTCATTGTATTTCAGAATTGCTCTAATAATATCTTTTGTATTTGGAATTTTATTAAATACAAAATGTTCTGCTATTGGATCATTTAAATTAATATTATAATTTATGGCAATTCTAGCTTGTTTTTTATCTATTGCAATATTTTTATCTTTTTTATAATCATATACAGCGCGTAAAATTGTCCAATAAGATGGTAATGATTCTTTTGTGTATCCCTCAGCGATGGCAATTTCATCAAAAGTTTGACAAAAAGCTCTATCATTGTTTACTATATATGGCTCTAGATCAACCATGGCTGCAACAATCTCTTTAATAGATAGAGGCTTCTTTGTTTTTGCGCCAATTTGAGAATAAAATTGTTTTTCTATATTTTTCTCAATTTTTTCTTTTTTAACATTAGGAAATTTTGGTGGATTAACAATATAATCAAAAAGATTTTGTATATTTAAATCCTTTAAATGAATTGTCTTATAACCATTTAAATTGGCTGTTTCAATAAATAACTTTGAAAACTCTTCAAAATTATTACCACTTGATTTATAGACGGCCTTGGCTATTTCTGTTCGTTCTGGAATATAAGATAGTCCTTTGTCTTTAAATAATATGGAATTTTCTTTGACAATAAGAGGAGACGTTGTTTTGTAAGAATTACAAATATCTTCTAGTATTTTAATTTTTCTGATTTGAATATATGTCTTATCTTCAATTTGTCTAATCCTTTCTCTTGTTACTTTATACATTTGCCCTATTTCTTCAAGAGTTTTTTCTTTGCGGTGAAACAATCCTTTACGATAACAAATTACTTTAAACTCTTTAAATCTCAATTTGTTGAGTAACAATCGTATTAAGTACTTATAGAAAATCTTATTATCACTTTGATAGTCAGGCTGATACTTTTCTAAATCCTTAATTGTGTCGACAATATTTTTTTCTGGATTTCCCCACTGATTGTCTAAGGATAAAATATCTGCGGATATTACTTTTAGTTTTATTATAGTTTCTTTTTTTAAGTTAAAATTTTTAGAAATTTTTTCTATTGTAGGTTCATCATTGTATTTTTTAGTGTATTCTTCTGAAAATCTTTTTATTTTATACAATCTTTCTTCCGCATATACAGGTATGCGAATCATGCGATTTTTATCACAAATTGCTCTTGCAATAGATTGTTTAATCCACCAAGTTGCATAAGTAGAGAATTTATAACCTCTAGAATAATCATATCTTTCAACAGCTCTAAGCAAACCGATGTTGCCTTCTTGAATTATATCTTCGAAATCTAATCCTTTTAATCTTGGGATATATTTTTTAGCTATTGAAACAACTAGTTTTAAATTTGATAAAACCAACTCATATTCTTGTTTGTTACTAATTTTGCCATCATTTTCGATATATTTAGCAAGTTCTTGTTCTCTATTTTTATTTAATATTTTATATTTACCAATTTTTTCCAAATACCATTTAATACTATCATTTAAAATTTGTTTTTCGTGTTGGGTATATTGTTCTTCTTCATCAGAAAAATCATAATCGTCATAAATGGAATATCCTGACAAATTTTCTTCAATAGTCGCTATACTAATGACGTGATTTCCCTGTTTTTCTTTGCCAGTTTCTGTTATTATCTTTTCTGTTTCTATTTGTGAACAATGATCGATAGTATCTGTTTTGGATATTGAATTTTTTAATTCGGTAGTTTTAAGAACTTTGTATATCGATAAATCTGCAAAAAATTTTGCATCATTATCTGTTGCGTATAAAAACCTTTTAACTCTAATGACCGAATCTTCTATTACATCTTTTTGCGGATCTAATTCATTCTGTCTTCTTTTGGTTATCGAAATAGCAATTTTATCGAAATATTTAAATATAATTATAATTGGTGTGGCCGAGCACTTGTTTATTTCTTCCGATATAGTTTTGAGTTCAAGTTTTTTATAAAAAAATCCATTTAATTCTATAGCTAAAAACAAGTATGATTGATTATAATTTTCATCAAGCTCCAAATTATGATATGACAAAATATTATTTAATTCTTCAACAGTATAATGGAACAACCCAATACATTTTTTCCATTTTCTAAAAAGTACTTTGTCTTTATTTAAGGATTTTCCTTCTTGTTGTAATTGATTATAAAAGATATCAGGCGTGTCAATAAAAGAAATATCTTTCTGTGATTTATAACCAAGTGTTTCTAAGAAAGCTATAGAATTTTCTTTAAATTGATTATTTGAAAATCTTGATAAAACTTGTTTTATTTTTTGCAAATCACAGAATGAATAATCTTCCATAGTAGTCTCCAAGTCAAATAATGACCAACCAAGTTATTAGTTCAAAGTCATCAATATCACTAATTTGATTTTCTTTATTTGGCATTACAAAATTTTTAGAAGAAAACAATCCTGAAAAAGCTTTTGTCTCGAAGCGTTCTTTTATTTTAGAAATAGCAGAATGTAACAAATCATCAAATTGTTCTAATTGGTTACCATTATCTGTTTGTTGGTCAAATAATTCATACAAATACTCGTCTGCTTTTTCTCGACCTAAGCATAAGACACGATATACTTCTAAAATTTTCTTTGAATTTACAAAAGTGTATTTAATTTCATTGTTAAATGTTATATAAACCAAGAAATAAGGTTGTAAAGGGTTAATTTTAGCACTTAATTCTGATGAGTTACGTTGTTTAAAACAAAATATAACACCCTCATCAAATGTTGTTACTTTATTTTCTTCTTTTAAATCTTTGGAAGTTACTGCATTGATTCCAATAGGTAGAGCTTTTAATTTTTCTTTATTTTTCTGTATGTAATGCAAAAGCTCAACTCTAAAATCTTCTAAAGAAAAATCAGTAAGAGATACATTCTCATCAAAATCTTCTAAATCAAGAATTTCATCTTTCATTTTTTTTAGTTGATTTTCTCTATATTTTAAATCTTGTTTTAATATGTCATTAACTTCGTCAGGTCTTAAAATATTGTCAGCATTAGTTGCAGAAATATCTGATAACATCATTTTATCTTCAACTCTTCTTTTTAATTGAATATATTTGTCTAAATCTTCCGTAGCCCAAAAATTGACCATTTTAATATAAGAATTGTTGCTACCAATTCTATCGATACGACCAAAACGCTGAATTAATCTAACTGGATTCCAGTGTATATCGTAATTTATCAAGTAATCACAATCTTGCAAATTTTGACCTTCTGAAATACAATCCGTTGCTATCAAAACATCAATTTGTTCATCTGCAATACTTCTTTCTTTAGATACAGGCGAAAAATTAGTTAATATGGATTCATAATCATTTTTACCATATGTAGTTTCTGTATTTGAACCAGTAACAAGAGCAATATTAGTTTTATATTTATTCTTAATGACATCTCTTATACCATTATAAATATATTCTGCGGTATCACTAAATGCAGTAAAAACTAATACTTTTTTATTTTTATATCCTAATTTATTATCCGTAGGATTTTCTATCTTTGTAATAATCTTTTTGATTAATTCTTGTAATTTTGCATCTCTTTCAATAGTTATGCTAGAGGCTTTTTCATACAAATATTTTAATTCTTTTTCATCTTTTTCAATATCTATTAGCCAATCTTTCGTATTAATATCTCTTAAATCATATTTTAATTTTTTACCAATTAAAAAGTCTTCTTGCACATTTGGAATATCATCATTTTCTTCTTCATCAAAAAAACTTTCATCATCATATTCATATTCTGATAAATTATCTATTTTTAATTTTAGATTTTTTATTTTTTCCAATGTGCTACCAAGTGTTAATCTGAATGAATTTACAGAGCTTTCTAACCTTTTTAAGAAGTTTGATTTCATCATTCCAATCAGAAATTTTTCCCTGTTTTCTTGTGAAAACTGTTTTAAATCATTAACATTCTTATATTTTTCAGAACAACCATCTTTTAAGTATTTTGAAGGTGTAAACAGAGATAACTTATATTCTAGAATTCTATCATTTATTTCATCATATGATGGAAATTCACCTAATGTATCAATAACTGCATAGACTGATTCTGGTTTATGCCTTTTAGGGAATTCACCAATTTGTTCCAAATTCTCTTTATAATATTTTTTTATATGTCTGCGAGAACGAGCAATTGTTAGTTCATCTAAAAGATTGAAGAAATCAGCATTAAGTGAATTTAATAAGTTTTCTTGGCTTTTGTTTTCTTGCAATGACCATTTGATAAATTCTTTTTTTGTTCTCGAAATTAAACTTTTTAAACTTGGAATGTTTAAAGTGTATTTAAAAGCATTATCATTATCAGCTGTTATAAAATAAAGCTGATTTCTTAAATCTTCCAATGTATTATTTACAGGTGTTGCAGATAACAATAATATTTTTGTTTTCCTACCTTTTTTTATAACCTCATTAAGTAATTTTTCATATCGGCTTTGTTTCCCTTTTCTTCCGGGATTATTGTTTCTAAAATTATGTGATTCGTCTATAACTAATAAATCATAGTTTTCCCAATAAACTTCAGATAATTCAATATCACCAGATTTTCCTTTTTCTCTGCTCAAGTCAGTATGACACAATACGTCATATCTAAACTTATCTTCAATTAAAGGATTGGTTGTTAAATTATTTGTATATTTAGTCCAATTATTTTTTAATTTTTTAGGGCATAGAACTAAAACTCTATGATTTCTTTGCTCATAATATTTTATTACGGCTAATGCTTCAAAAGTTTTACCTAAGCCTACGCTATCTGCAATAATACATCCATTATGCTTATTTATTTTATTTATTGCAGATTTGACTCCGTCTTTTTGAAACTCAAAAAGTTTTTGCCAAATAACTGATTCTGTGTACTGTTTTTGTGATTCAATGTCATCAAAAGAACTTTTTTCATCCAAATATTTTTCAAACAAATGATATAGTGTTTTAAAATACAACAATTCAGGAGGATTATTTGCATATAGTTGTTCAAGATACTTTAGAACTTTTGCTTTAACATCATCAACTAAATCTGAATTATTCCAAACTTCATCAAACCAGTTTTTTAAATCTTTAATATCACGTTTATCTTGTACTTCTAAATTTAATTCAATATTAGAGTTTCTAGCAAACCCCAAACCTTTAGCCGTAAAATTTGAACTACCAAGAATAGCGGTCTCATTTTTATTATTATCAGTTATGTGATACATTTTTCCATGCAACAACCCTGCTTGTTTGATAGATTTAATTTTAACTTTTTTATTTATCCAATTAGCACATTCTTTTGCAATCTTTTTTTGTTTTAGCTTGTTTTTAAGTTCAATCTTTTCATTTTCAATATGGTATTGTCGTAATTCCCCACTATTTGGATCTAATGATTTTACAAATATTGGTTCACCAAACAGAAATCGCAGATCATTGATTTCATTAAGATTATTTTTCAATGCTTCGTACGCATATATAGTAAAGTATGCGGAAACAAAAGCTAAACTAGAATCTTTAGAAATTTTTTCTTTTAAAAAATCTCCAACACTTCCACGATTTCTATTATCTTTTATGCTTGATGCGATTGCATTGTTCACAGACACCTCTTATTTGCCACTATTTTATCATGAAAATATAATAATAAACGATTAAACGACAAATTGCGAGCCTAATCAAATATTTTTACAGAAAGTTAATCGCTTAAACATTGTTGCTTTTGTTGTTTGGATAATTATATCATTAATGATGCGTACAATGTTTTAATCTAGCCCAATCCAATTCTTTTTGAATTGGAATATCTACATTAGAAAACAAAAATGCTTAATAATTCAAAAATAAGAACTATACTTGCATTGATAAAGCAAATGATTTTTCAATTGAAATGAATAAAGACAAAATTTAAAATTATTAAACTATTATATGCTTCAGAACTTCTACTTAGATTACGATAATTATAAGCCATGAGTACAAAAACCCTTTGACATATTCGCCAAAGGATTAAATCGTAATAAAAAACTCCCCAGGTTGGACTCGAACCAACAACCCTTCGGTTAACAGCCGAATGCTCTGCCATTGAGCTAC
>CALURS010000106.1 GCA_944323215.1 Candidatus Gastranaerophilales bacterium
GAAAAAAGGTCATACAACTTATATGCTTGTTCCGGCAAGAACAGAAACAAAATACTGGCACGATTATATTCTTGATGGCGGCAGGGTTTTAAATCCAAATATTGATGTTGAGTTTTTGCGAAAAGGTGTTTGTTTTGTAAATCCCGATACCGGTGAAAATATGCCGGTGTTTAAAAATTCACTTGCGATTGTAATTTTCAAAGGAGTGGACGGAGATGGCTAAAAGAAGAAAGAAAGATAAATTTGTTTCAAAATTTATGGATGATGCAATTCTTGTCAATACAAAAGTCTTGGAAATGGAAGAGCAAAATACTGAATACTATGATTCCAAAAAAGATAGATATAGATATAAAAGTGTTTTTTACTGCGAATCACCAAGCGGAGTTCCGAGAATGTGCGTATCTTGGGAGAAGAATACAATCCGAGTAGGGGATGAAGTTCAGCTAAAAGGCAGGCTAAAAGACAATGTGTTCTTAGTTTGGGGCTTTTTGATATTAAGGAGAAGTTCAGATGCTTAAAGATACAGAAAATTTAAAGTTTGCAGTGAGTTTAATGAGTGACGAAAAACTTACTGCACTTATAGAAATAGCAATTGATGAATTAAACGAAAGAAAAGAAAAGGATGAAAAGAAATGATTATTTTTATAACAATAATACTTGCTCTGTTTTTCGTTATGACTGTTGAACCAATAGTTTTTACTGAGGATGAGAGTGACTCAGAAATGGAATAAAGGATGCAGTTGGAAGTTTTCAAAACATATAGAGAATTTTTCCAAAGATTTCCAAGCAGAATGTATATTTGCAGTTGCTGCGGATACATGACAAACAATAGATTTAATTGTCCGAGATGCGGTTACAGAGCAGACGGTTTACTCAAGACAATGGATAAGGGTTTTAGATATAGAATCGAAAGTCTTGATAGAGAAGAAGAAATATTCAAGCCAGTAGAACTGGAGAAAGGAAAATAAAATGGCAAACGAAAAACTCAAATTTATGGACATGTTGTCGATTATGCGTGTAATTGATGATGATGACCGTGTGCGGAAATTTGAAGATTGTATTGAAAAAACTTTTTCAGAGGTTTCAAAGAAAGTTGCTGAGTATGGTCGTGACGGCTCACTAACAATACAAATCAAATTCCAATGTGACAAAAAGAACAAGAATGCTGTCAATGTTTTTGCAGAAGTCAAAAAGACTATTCCTAAAGGTTGTCAGGCAAATTCGTTCTACAGAGATTCAAGAACTGGTGGAATGTATCTTGATGACCCTGACCAATTGAGGCTATTTGAAACGGAAAAAGAAAAAGTAAAAGAAATTTCCGGTAAAGATAGGGCTGCACAAAATGACTAATTAAAATGAGGAGATTAAAAATCATGGAAACAACACTAATTAAAGAGGCTATCGAGGCATTGAAAGATAGGAAAAGACCTGAGCTAATTGATGTAACGGTTTATGGTAAATACTCTGCAAAAAAACAAACCTATCTTTACAACGATGCAGAAAAACAATATGAAAAGCATACCTCAACACCTGAACCAAAAGAAGTAAGAAGTGTAAAAGCGTTTACTTCAATTATTAAAGAAGAGTTAAGGAGAAGAGAAAACGAATCAGGAGCAAATGCAACTGTAAAAATAAATCTTTCAGGCGGTTATTTTATTCCCGATGATAATTTTGGAGAGGAAACAATCAAATTTTCCCGATTAAATTCTCAACAGTGGAATTTAGTAAAAAATGGTATCAATAAGGTTTACGACCATAGAAGTTTTCTACAGTTCTTGCAAGCACTTGCACCTAGTATCAATGATTTTCAAGAGCAATTTAGGAAATTTTCTTTGCTTAGATTGGTTGGGAAATCCACTTTGACATCCAATCCTATTATAACTGAAAGCGGTCAATCTCAGGGTTATACATGTACCTACAGACTGGATAACGGCTGTGACGGAGAAGAACATTTTCCAACAGGATTTTGGTTAGATGTACCTTTTGCAAAAGCAGGAGATAAAACTTACGGAATACCTATCGAGTTGCTTTTCTTCCGTAACGAGGACGATGAATTAAGAATTGAAGTTTTGTGTCCTCTATTTGAAAACATCGAAGAAACTGCAATTATCGATGAGGCTGAATTTGTAAAAAGGGAAACAAAAGATTATGAGAGTCTATTAGTGTTGAGTGATTTTTAATCTTAACATCTATCCCTGATGGTGTACATTGGGGTGGTTTTACCGCCCCTGTTTTTCTAAAAGGATTACAACAATGAGATTTGTTTATTTTTTATTAATGATTATGGCAACTGTAAATCTGCTGATTCTTATGATTAGCGGTCTAACAGGAATCAATATATATAAAAGCTATGGTAAACAACTTATCAAAGGATTCTGTCAGTTTATATTGTTACTGATTGCATTTATGGTTGCTCTCGCTATAAGCGGTTTAAATTCATAAGAAAGGAGAAGAAAAAATGGATGAATTTAAAGGCGGTTTAATTGCTGCAGGACTTGTTGCAGTGTCAGTTTTATTTATTCTTTGCAATCCTATATCAATTGTAGGTGTGGGAGAAAGAGGTGTAAAAGTAACAATGGGGAAAATATCCCCTCAAAGTTATTCTGAGGGTGTACATTTTGTCACTCCTTTTATCTCTAAAATACATACAATGGATGTCAAAACTCAAAAAAGTAATATTAAAACTCAGGTTTACACAAAAGATATTCAGCAGGCAATTATTTCCTATGTAGTTAATTACAATTTACAGGCAGATAACGCATATAAAATGTATAGAGAGGTAGGTAAAAACTACCAAGATATAGTTCTTACTCCTGTTGTTGAGGCAACTTTGAAAGATGTGATAGGCAAATGGAATGCACAGGACTTGGTGGCTAATAGGGAAAGAGCCACGAAAGAAATCTTATCAAAGCTACAAGAACACTTGGTTGATAACTATATTGTAGTAACAGATTTTCAAATAACTGCAATTAATTATTCTGATGTCTTTGAAAAAGCTATTGAAAGCAAAGTAACCGCAGAACAAGAGGCTTTAAAGGCTAAAAATAAAACCGTTCAGATTCAGGAAGAGGCAAAACAAAAAGTTATTTCTGCTGAGGCTGAGGCAAAATCTATGGCTATCAGAGCAAATGCCTTAAGTCAAAACAAGGCTCTTGTCGAGTATGAGGCAGTAAAAAAATGGGATGGAAAACTTCCTGACTACATGATGGGTAATTCAGTTCCTTTTATCAGTCTTAAAAAGTAGGTGATGAATGAGAGATTGCGAAACGCTAGATGTAATAATTTCAATATTGACAATCGGAATGATGGCTTTGTTGATTATTGAGATTATGGGTAGTTGAAAAAATCCGAAACGAGAGGAGCCATCCCTCTCGTCTATAGGTTAAACCTATACTGATGATGGATTGACACAAAAGAAAGGAGAAAAATATGTCATTTGTTGATGAAATTACAAAATTACAAATTACCAATGAAAGGAACAAAGTTAACAAGGTTCACACAAGATTAATTGAAGTTTTGAAAGAGAGAAACATTTTGCAGACCGAATTGCTTGATACCAAAAGGGACTATGCAGGTTTACAAAACAAATACTCTGAAATTGAAAATGAATTATTTAAAATCAAGGATTCTGCTAATACTTACAGAGAATTAAGCGAACAACTTAAAACATTAGAATGCGAAAAAGATGTACGAGATAAAGCAATTAGTCAATTAAAAGAAGAAATCGCTGAATTAAAATCTTATTATGAAGAGCAAATTTTTGATTTAAAAACAGAACTCAAATCTGAGTCTGCAAGTAAAGAAAGAGCACTTGAGTCTGCAGAGTATTATAAAAAACTTGCAGAGAACTTCCAATCGATGCCTGACTTGAAAAAACTTGTTGATAATATTGCAGGTTTTAAAGTTCCTGATATCCAAGAGTTTGTAAATGCAATGTCAAGACTAAGTGAAATGCAAAAACCGGTAACAGAATCAATTAACGAGGTTAAAGTGGAAGTGCAACGAGTAAAAGATTGTGTTGACTATATTGCTCGTTATGCGAGTCGTCATAGCTTTTAAGTTTTCGCTGCGGTGGATTCCGCCTGCCGAGTTGTTAAATGTTAATAAAATTGCGGATATTGACTATACAAAGATAATTTAAAAAGGAGAAATTTATGGCTAAAGAAACAGTCCACATGGCATCTAAAGAGCAGAGAGAAGAGTTTATGGAAAGACTTGAAAACCCTGATTATTTAGCTGTTGAACATGAGATAACAGTTAAAGCGGTTGAATTTATACCAATCAAAAAATTCAATTCCAAATGTATTAAAGCTGAGGATTATAAAAATGAACTGGCTAAATATGTTGAAGAACACTCAGTACATTTGAATACCGAGATGAATAATTTTAAATCGGTTATTTCTGAAAGGGGTTTGTATGTCGGAATGCTTGGTCAAAGTATTGGTAAATACAATCCGTTGAAATCAATGTTGAACGATTTTAAAAGACTGAGTACAGAGAGCCTTCTTGATGCTTTAAAATCTTTTTCTGATAGCACTACCCCCCCACACACACAACAGAAGAATAGCAACACTTCCGAAACGGGCAAGTAAATTGCTTGCCTGTCTGTGAGCGAAACTCACACTGATGATGGAATAAAAGGAGTCTATTATGGCAAAAAATAAAAAGAAACAAAGTAAGAAATCAATGGTAACAATTCCTGAGATTGAATATAGATTTTTAAAATCTCAAAATGAATTATTAATCAAACAGAACCGAGAATTGCAATCTCAATTAAAAGGTCGCAGCAGAGGCGTTATAGGAGTTCTTAACTCTCTTGGCAAACTTGATTTAGAAAAATATGCAGGTGGAAAAGATGTCTAAAAATATTTATATTGTTACGTCTGGAGAATATTCAGATTATGAAATTGAAAAAGTTTTTTCTAAAGAAGAGGATGCTAAAATATATGCATCTGTGCATGGTGGTTGTCGTGTTGAAGAATATCCTTTGGATGATGTTGTAATTAAAGCAAGAAATTATACTAAGTATTATTGTTGTACTGCAACGATAAAAAAGTTGCCTTTAGATTCTGTTTTGTCTCTCTCAGATATTAAGTACTCGGAAAAATTCTTTTTCAATGAGGATACTCCAAAATCTAATATTACTAAAGTAACTCCACTGGCAAGGTTCTATGATGTATCAGGTGTGCTCATTGTTGCTTATGGGCAAGCGTATTCAAAGCATTCAAAGGAGCAAGCACATAGCCGCTTAATTCAAGAGTTCCAGTCTTATACTCAAAATTTATTAGAAAGAGGCGAGTATGATTAAGACTATAAAATTTGCTGATAATATGCCAAAGCTGCATGGACAAACAAGTGCAACTCTTGTTTATTGGTCAGCACTTGCAGGGTGTCAGTTAGCAAAACATCCTGCTCTTTGGGATTACGATACGAAAAAATCAGACGGCACGATATACAAATTAAATCCTTATGGCAGATATCTTTTATTATTTTTTGTCGGAGATAAGGGGATAATGTTTTCAACCATTCGGAAATTAAACGAGGAAAACAAACATTATATGTCAGAAGTAAACGAGCGATTCACGATTGAGATTGTGAATCAAGAACAAAAAACAACTAAGAATTGAGGTACAGATGTTAACTATTAGTAAAGAGGATTTTGGAAGATGATTATCCCGATAAGTGATTTACTTTATAAAGACTGTATTATCAAGCCTTTAGAAAATTATGAAGGCAAGATAATTGCAATCAACCAGTCAAAAAAAGGAACAGAACTACAAGTGAGATATTTCATAAATGGGGAATATAGAACCGAGTGGATATATGATTTTGATATTGAATTAAAAGAGGTTAAAGATGAACAATAAAGAACGAATAATAGTTGATGGCGTTAATGTGAGTAAGTGTTCTCATCTTTATATCCATCCCGAAACAGGGGCTAAATGGTGTACGCATCGAAGATTCGGCGGTTGTGCGGCAATGCCTAGCTGCCATTTTAAAGAAGTTGTACGTTTAAAATTGAAATGTAAAGCCGAGCGAATAAAAAATACACGACTTCAAAAAAGAATAACTAAAGAGTTAATCAAACAAGACCGCTACCGCAAGGCTCTTGATGAGATTGAGAAACTTGCCATTAAAACCAATAGAGACCTGTGTAATAATTGTGGCTGGGTGAATACTATTAGTTGCATTCCATCTGAATATATATGCGGAGATATTAAACAAATTCTCGATATCATCAACAAAGCAAAAAAGGGGGGATGCGATGATTAATGCTCTTCAACTTAGTTTATTCACACCTCAATTCCCCGATTGGAAGGAAATAAACACTAAATGGGTTTTTGACTATCTTTCGGCTTTATACCCCGAAATGAAATTTATTTGTGAAGAAAAACAAGATGGGTTCGATGACACAAGTTATATAGTTATAAAACAAACTGCGTTTAAAAGAGTAGGGCTTGAATATTAT
>CALURS010000107.1 GCA_944323215.1 Candidatus Gastranaerophilales bacterium
ATAATGAAAATATTAATTTCCAAATAAAATAGATTTTACACTACAAGGAGCGAAAAATGGAATTCAAATCAAAAATAAAAACCATTGAATGGGTAGATAACTATTCAAAGATGGTTGATCAAACCAAAATCCCTTATGAATATTCATTCATAAATATAACAAGCGGAGACGAAATGTTCTCAGCTATCAGAACAATGATAGTAAGGGGAGCACCGGCTATTGGAATAGCAGGTGCTCACGGGATTAACCTTTATGCACAAGAGCTTGAAAAACAAAATCTTTCAAGAGAAGAATTTGTAAATGAATTACTAAAAAAAGCTGATTATATGAAGACTTCCCGTCCAACAGCCGTAAATCTTATGTGGGCGGTTGAAAAGCAGAAGGAAGTCATTAAAAATTCAAAATCTGACATAAAAGGAATAATAAAAGAGTTAATTTCTAATAGTATTAAACTAGAAAATGAAGATATTGAAATAAACAAAAAAATTGGCGATTATGGTGCAGAGGTCGTACCTAAAGGCGGAAGAATTCTTACACACTGTAATGCAGGAGCCTTAGCAACAGTAGGCTACGGTACCGCTCTTGGGGTTGTTCGTTCGGCATACGCAAATGATAATACTGTACAAGTTTTTGCAGACGAAACAAGGCCAAGACAACAAGGAGCCAAAATTACAACTTTTGAACTTGTAATGGACAATATTCCTGTTACACTGATTACTGACGGTATGTGCTCATATTTTATGAAAAAAGGTATGATTGATTTAGTAGTCGTTGGGGCTGATAGAATAGCAGCAAATGGAGATACTGCAAATAAAATTGGGACATACACCGTTGCAATTGCTGCAAAATACCATAATATTCCCTTCTATATTGCAGCACCTCTTTCTACCATAGATACCTCCATAAAATCAGGAGATGAAATTCCGATAGAGGAACGCTCAGCAGAAGAAGTTACGCATATCAACGGACAAAGAATTTGTGCAGAAGGCGTAAATATAATAAACCCCGGATTTGATGTCACACCTCACGAATTAATAACCGGGATTATCACAGAAAAAGGAATAATAAAACCTGATTATAAAAAATCCATTGCAGAATTATTCTAAATTCTATATTTTAACTAATCGCCGTCAAGAATTTTGGCGGTGATTAGTTTATATAATTAAGCTTCAAAAGTTTCAAACTTAGCAAAGGTTCTGATAATTGCCACCATCATCCAAAATACGAACTGTAATTGCGGTCTGAAATATATTGTATCAACCATACCGTGGAATAGGACTCCGACAATAGAAGCAAGAGCTGTTGTCAAAATAATAACTTTTTTTATATTATTTGATTTTAATATAGTCCTTAGAGCTCCTGAAATCAAAAATACTAAAAAAGTAATAAATGAAATCAGAGCAAAAATACCGCTTTCTACAGCCGTTTCCAGATAAATATTATAAGCACTTAAAGCATCGTAGCCTGTTTTCATATATAGACCGTAAGTTTCTCTAAAATTTTGATTACCAACACCGATTCCTAAAAACGGATTATCTTTAAACATCTGCAAAGAAGACTGATAAACATTAAATCTAAACGAAGTAGAACTATCCCCTCTCATAGCAAAAATACTCAAAATTCTTGCTCTTAAAGAGGTTGAAGCAATAACAACACCGCCACAAAGTACACATATAGCAGCATAAATCTTACAAAGCAGACCTTTTAAAGACTCTTTTATTCTAACAAAAAGCACAAATGCAGGAACCAGCATCATAACAGGATACGCAAGGAAAACACCTCTGCACCCGCTCATAACCATAACTACAGTTGCAAGCAGCGAGAATAATATTCCTACAATGCAAAATACTAAATTACCTGAAACAGCTAACAAAGCTGTTATACCATACAAAACAGGAATCACCGCCAGCATATAACCGCCAAAAAGATTTGGATTAAGCGGTTTTAATGTACCAAAGACCCTCGTCATAACCTCTTCAGGATTAAGATTGGCTACATCCTGCCAACCAGCCAATGCGTTTACATGAGACGAATTTTGTAGCATGCCTACAATGCTCTCATAGCAAGCACAAAAGGCAATTAATCCTAAGAATTTTATAACATCTTTTTTATTATCTCGTAAATATACAACGCAAGAAACATAATATCCCAAGTAAATAAGCGTTTTCATCAGGCCTTTTAAACTTAACAAAAATAAAGATGCACCCGCTGCGCTTATTAAAACAAATGCTAAATATATTATTAGAAATAACTCAAACTTTGTATAATCAAATCTAAAACCTTTTGTAACAACTGATTTTAATAAAGTTAAAAATATTGATACCAAAGCAAAATATCCAATCGTATCTGATGGGAAACATAACGATGTTAAAATAACACAGCAAATCATTATGAATACACAAAAATCCAAAGATTTTAGTACTAAACTTTTTTCTAACAATGGACAAAAAAGTTTTTGCACTCCTGCCAATATATTATTAATAATCATAGCAACAATTATTCCTCAGGATTTTGAATAATAACATCCGAAACAGTACCATTAAACTTATAAGTAGCACCTTCGATAGTAATAGGTAAACCCGATTTAAGCTTGTTTCCTCCAACTACCGGACCATCTTTAGTAATTTTTGCATCATCAGCAACTACAACTACTAAATCATAGAGGTTTGGATATGCCGGATCATCTATAACCTTAATATCATTATTAACACCGACAGCAACTTTACGAGTTTGAGCAATAACATCTTTTACTTCAAGCTCAGTATAAGGAACATTTCGTATTGTAATAAAGGTTTTATCGCCTGGTTTTAGAGGCAAACCACTTCCTGTATAAGAAACACCTCTTACAAAAACGTGAAATACAACTTGAGAGGTCGAAACAATTTGTTTATCAGAAGTTTGTCTTATTTGTTTAAAAGTAATATATCCGATAAGCAAAGCAATTATAACCGTTAACAAAATAATAATATCCACTAAGCTTATTTTTTTAAATATTTTTTTTATTTTATCCATACAATCTCCTTATACTAATCAATTTTTATTTTGGAAGGTATATACTTAATAATATTCTCAATATTAGTCGTTGCACATCCGAATTCTCTAATAACAATGCTGGCAGCAATATTTCCGATGATAGCAGCATAAACGGGCTCCGCACCGGCAGCAAGTGCTAAAGTATAAACAGCCGTAACCGTATCCCCTGCACCGGTAACATCAAAAACCTTTGACTTATTAAAAACAGGTATATGATAACTTTCTTTAGGAGAAACAAGCATCATACCATCGCCACCACACGTAATAAGAACGAACTTTGCTTTACTGTCAGAAATCAAATATTTACCTGCTATAGCAAAATCTTCTCTGGTTTCCAGCTTTCTTCCTACATGTTTTTGAGTATCCGGCAAGTTTGGAGTCATAGATGTTATATTTTTATAATTATCCAAATTCTTTTGAGCATCAACAACAATAATTTTTTTGTATTTATTAGCAAGTTTGATTGCCTTATCAATAACTTTTTGAGTTAATGTACCAATATGATAATCAGAAAGTATCAAAGCATCATGTTCGGGAATAGCTAATTCAAGATTTTTCAAAATTTGCTTTTCAACATTTACAGGTAAAGGTTCATCAGACTGCGAATCAATCCTGACAATTTGTTGAGTAATCGAATGAGAACAAGAACCAGAGATTCTGGATTTAGTAATAGTTTTCCTGCCCTTTGCTTCAACAATATATTTACAAGATATACCTGCATCTTGAAAAGCTTTTTTAATATCCGCACCGTGATAATCGTCGCCAATAACCCCGATTACACTAACTTTTCCGGAATTAATAGTTGAAGCATTATGTGCAGCATTTGAGGCACCACCAAGAATATATTTAGTATATGTATGTCTTAAAATTAATACTGGAGCCTCTCTTGAGATACGCTCTGTATCACCATATATCATTTCATCTAATGCTAAATCACCTACTACTAATACACTTTTCTCACTTAACGCTTTAATATTTTCAATTAATTTCTCTCTTGATATTTCCATCGTCATTGCCTAAAATCTAAATATACTATATAATTATTCTATAATAAAAATAATTTAGAGGGAAGTTTTTTAGTGTCAAACACAAACAACGAAAAAAAAGAATCTTATGCAATAGATAATGATGATATCGATATCAGACTTATCCAACGTCAAATTGCTAATGTTTCTACACAACTTGCAACTTCTAAACCAAAAACTAAACCTAAGGATACCCAAGAGGAGATAAACGAAGAAGAACAGAACCCTCAAACACCTGCCAGCAATACAGAAGATTCAACAACAAGCGAGCAAACAACAATTTTGCCACCATTATTGAAAGGTTCAACACCAAGAATACAAAGTCAAATGAGCAGCAAAAATGATTCATTGGACGTAAATGAATTTATGGATATGAGCAATAATGAAGTATCACTGGATTTACTGGAACAATTAACAAATAAAATAACCTCGGAAATGGGTACAGACTCTATCCCCAGTGAAAACAGCGAAGAAGCTATTGAAACAGAAATCAATGATATAGAACAGCCAGATGAAAGTGAAGAAAATATTAATCGACTAGAAGCTAACGAAGAATTGGCGGAAGAAGAAACCATCAACAAAGAAAATGAAAAAACTATTGTTACGGAACAAATCTGTGAATATCCTGTAAATAATTTTGATACTGAGTATATGCAGACACTTGATTACTTAGAGGGCGATAAAAGGTACAAAAAATACGTAATCTACATTGACGAAGAAAATATTGATTACATAAACTCTTTGTCAATACAAGAAAGAAAAGATATTATAAACAGTATTTTAAGAGAACAAGATGATATAAGAATCGCGAAAAGAGAGGAAGCCCGAAGGAAAAAATTAATTACACACTTATTAATTGGTGTAATATCTTTTGTTGTATGCGTCCCTCTGCTATATCTTCTTGTAAACAAATGTATGGAAGCAACTATCAGCAACTATAAACGTTCTCAATACAACTTTGAAGTTTTATACAAAGAACGAGGGAAAATTCAATCAACCCAAACGAGAAATTAAAGGTGTCTGGTTTCCGGCTTAATTAAAATATCAGCGATTTTATCAGCCCCGTCAAAATTTCTGTTTCTTAAAATTTCAGCAGCCTTTTCATTATCATACTTAACGAAATTATGCTGAACAACAAATTTGCCGTTTTCCAAAGTCAAAATCAAATAACAAGCTTGAGGTTTTTCAGTAAACGGCCGTCCAACAGAACCAACATTAATAACCGTTTTTTTAGATACAGTCTGAAATCCGCAAGGTATATGGGTATGACCGCATAAAATTATATCAGCATCGACATCTTTAATCATTTCTTCCAGAACATCTAAAGGGGTATCTGGCAAAATATCTTCATTATTTTTTCTTGGAGAACCATGCACTAATAAAAGTTTTAACCCCTCAAACTGTAAATTTAATTGATTAGGTAATGAGCGTAAAAAATCTTTTTGACGCCAATTTAACAAATCCACATCACTTCTTAGAGCATTCGCCATAATTGGGTACTTAGATTTCATTACATCAAAAATTCCATCATCATACTCTGCAATCAACTTATCCGTATTCCCTTGAATGAGAATAAATCCCTTTTCATCCTTTGCCTCAATAAACCAATCTACAGCTTCCACAGGCTGCGGACCAGCCATTGCATAATCTCCAAGAGCAATAACCCTATCGCACTTGTTAAGCTTTATCTGTTTGATAACAGAATGTAAAGCCTGCATATTTCCGTGAATATCTGAGATGACAGCAATTTTCATATATATTTCTCTCTTTTTTATTTGTAATATAATAATTATATGATAAAAAGACGAAAAACAAAACAATTAACAATAGGTAACGTAAAAATAGGTTCTGATGCGCCAATCTCTGTTCAATCTATGTGTAACACCGACACACGAGACATACAAGCGACTTTAAAACAGATTGATGAACTAAGTGAACGAGGATGCGAAATAATCAGATTAGCCGTATTAAACAAGGATGCAGCAACAAGCATCAAAGAAATAGTAAAGCACAGCAAAATACCTGTAATAGCTGATATTCACTTTGATTACAGGTTGGCTATTCAGTGTATCGAAAATGGGATTTCCGCATTAAGAATAAACCCTGGGAATATTGGAAAAAGGGAAAATGTTGAAAAAGTAGTAAAACTTGCCAAAACAAACAACATCCCAATCCGTATAGGTATAAACGGCGGCTCACTAGAAAAACAACTTGAGGCTGAAAAAATACCTTTAGAAGAAAAAATGGTTAAAAGTGCTCTGGGTCACATTAGGATTCTTGAAGACTTAGATTTTGACTTAATAAAAGTATCTCTAAAATCTTCCGATGTCCCAACAACAATTCGCGCATATCGACTAATGGCTCAAGCGTGCGAAT
>CALURS010000108.1 GCA_944323215.1 Candidatus Gastranaerophilales bacterium
CACATCCATTCTTCGCTATTTATTCTATTTGTGTCGCTTATTTCTGGCCGTGTCTCTAGAAAGCTTTTCGCTTCCCCACGTTGAATCCCTTTCGACTCAACATATTCTATATTATTTCCTCAATATTCTTTGTCAACTGTTTTGTTTCAAATTTATTGAGTATTCGTTACATTTCTTAATTCTTTTTCAAAATTTATTAAGCTAAATATTTTCTATTTCGGCTTGTTATCTTTAGTCTCAGCAATCTTCGACTCTGTGCTACTTATTTCGTGCACAATTTATATGCTAGCACGAGGTATTTTCGAAGTCAAATTTTTGTTTTAATTTCTTTTAACATTACTTAATATTTATTTCTGATATAGAGAACCCCCGATTTTACCGGGGGCTCTTTATTTATTTTACTACTATGTTTACCAATTTTTTAGGAACAACAATTACTTTAATTATTTCCTTTCCGGATATTTGTTCTTTTATTTTTGCATCTTCCAGTGCTATAGCTTTTAATTCCTCATTACCAAGACTTTCCGATACTTCTATTTTACTTTTTACCTTTCCGTTAATCTGAACAACTAAAGTAATTGAACTATTTTTTGCTAAATTTTCATCCCACTCACACCAAGGTTCATCGTGTATTGATCCTTTAAAGCCTAATTCACACCAAATTTCTTCTGACATATATACTGTTACAGGAGACATTAGCTTTATAAGTGAAATTATAGCAAAACTTAGCACTTCTTGCTCTTGATTATTGTATTTGTTGTTTTTCTTTGCACACCAGTCATAAATTGCATTGGTTAACTCTCTATATTTTGAAATTACAGTATTAAACTGAAAATCATTAGAAATATCATTGGTAATACCTTTTATTGCAATATGGACTGTTCTTACCATATCATCATCTTCTTTTGCAAGATTATCAGGAACTTTATAATCCGTTTTAATATAGTTAGCGTTTGACGCTACTAATTTCCAAACTCTGTTTAAGAATTTATAGCAGCCCTCAACTCCTGCATCTGACCAATCGAAATCTCTTGCAGGAGGTGAATCAGACAGAATAAATAATCTTGCAGTATCAGCTCCGTAATTTTCGAATATTTCATCTGGATCTACTGTATTTCCTTTAGATTTTGACATTTTTGAACCATCTTTTAACACCATTCCTTGAGTTAATAAGTTTTCAAATGGCTCATCAAAACTTAGTAATCCTAAATCTCTAAGTGCTTTTGTAAAAAATCTTGAATACAATAAGTGTAAAATAGCATGTTCTATACCGCCCACGTACTGATCAACCGGCAACCACTTATCAACTAACTCTTTATCAAAAGGTTTTGTACTGTTTTTAGCATCTGAGTACCTTAAATAATACCAGCTAGAGCATACAAATGTATCCATTGTATCGGTTTCACGTTTTGCAGGACCGCCGCAACACGGGCACTTTGTATCAATAAAAGTCTTAGATGTTGTTATTGGAGATTTACCAACCACAGAGAAATCTACATCTGTTGGCAACATAACCGGTAACTCAGATTCCGGAACCGGTTGGATTCCACACTTTTCGCAATATACAACAGGAATTGGAGCACCCCAATATCTTTGACGTGATATCAACCAATCTCTTAATCTATATTGAGTTTTAAACTCTCCGTAACCATCTTTTACAGCTTTTTCTGTTATTGCCTTTTTAGCTTCTGTATTCTTCATCCCACTAAATTCATTTGAATTTACAAGAACGCCTTCATCTACATATGCATTATTTGAGCAATCGTCAGGTTTATCCGGATTTTCAATAACAACCTTGATTGGTAAATTATATTTCTTTGCAAAATCATAGTCTCTTGTGTCATGTGCAGGAACAGCCATTACTGCACCAGTACCATACTCCACTAAAGCATAATCAGCTGTCCATAATGGGAAAATCTCTCCGGTAAATGGGTTCCTACAATGAGTACCTAATGGAACGCCCGTTTTTACTCGGTCGGTAGATAGACGTTCAATTTCTGTTAATTTTCTTGCATTTGAACGATAATCTTCCACCGCTTGCTTATTTTCTGCAGTTGTTAACTTTTCTATATCTTTATACTCCGGTGCAACAACCAAATACGTTATTCCATGCACAGTATCTGGGCGAGTTGTATAAACAGGAATTTCAAGTTTTTCACCATTTGGAGCATCTACAACTTCAAATTTTAATATGGCTCCTTGCGATTTTCCAATCCAGTTTGCCTGCATGGTTTTTACATTATCGCCCCAACCTTTTAATTTATCTAGATCTTCTAAAAGCTGTTCTGCATAATCTGTTATCTTGAAAAACCACTGCGATAAATATTTCTTTTCAACAACACTATCACATCGCCAGCATTTTCCTTCTATAACCTGCTCATTTGCTAATACCGTTCCGCAATTTTCGCACCAATTTACAGCTGCTTCCTTCTTATAAGCTAATCCTTTTTTATACAGTTGCAAAAATAACCACTGTGTCCATTTATAATAGTCTGGTTTACAGGTCGTTACTTCTCTATCCCAATCGTAAGAAAGACCTAAACGTTTTAATTGTGTTGTCATATACGCAATATTTTCATCTGTCCACTTCGCAGGATCCGCACCATGCTTCATTGCTGCATTTTCTGCGGGCAAACCAAAACTATCCCAGCCCATTGGATGCAAAACATTGTAACCGTTCATCTTTTTAAATCGCGCTATTACATCCGTTATTGTGTAATTACGAACATGGCCCATGTGCAATTTCCCCGATGGATAAGGAAACATAGATAATGCATAATACTTTGGTCTTTCTGAATTATCGTTCACTTTAAATGGCTTATTTGCTTCATTATATTCATACCATTTCTTCTCAATCTCTTGCGGAAAATATCTTTCTTTCATCATACCCTCACTTAAAATACACGGTGATTATATCATAAAAATTATTGTGTAAACATTATTTTAATTTTATATATACTAACACATTTTTTACAACACGACTTGAGATTATAAAAAACAAACCAATTGAAATGATAAACATTTCTGCATTATTCCTATGCTTTATTTATCAGGGGTTTTATTTTTCTGATATTCTTAATAATTTTAAATATACTCTTTTATAAGTAATGATTTTCTTGTAAAATGTTCATTGTTATAATCTCATAGGGACGTGTAGCTATAAGAGGAGCTTAATTGAAAGAACTATACTTTATTCTAATTTTTATAATATTATCAGTTGCATTTGCGATTCTTATGCTAATCGCCGGTTTTGTGTGCCAATACAAAAAAAATGATTATATAAAAAAAACACCTTATGAGTGCGGAGTAAATATTTTTTCGGATGCTAGAGCAAAATATGACATCAGATTTTTCAACTATGCTATTCTATTCTTAATATTTGATGTAGAAACAATATTTTTGTTTCCTTTTGCCAGAAATTTTGATCAACTCGGATTACTTGCTATTGTTGAAGGACTCTTTTTTATTTTCATATTAATCCTCGCTCTTGTTTATATCATTAAAAAAAATGTGTTGAGGTTGAGATGAATTTAATCGTTACAACAATTGATTATATTCTTAATTGGAGCAGAGCAAATTCTCTTTGGCCCCTTACATTTGCGACCTCCTGCTGCGGTATCGAAATGATGCAAACAACTGCTAGTAACAATGATATTGCCAGATTTGGCTCTGAAGTATTTAGAAATTCACCAAGACAAGCAGACTTGTTAATTTGTGCCGGGACTATTAACCATAAGATGGCTCCTGTTTTGCTTAAATTGTATCAGCAAATGGCAGAACCTAAATATGTTATTGCTATGGGGGCCTGTGCCTGCGGAGGAGGTATGTTCTGTAAGAATACTTACTCTGTTGTTAACGGAATAGATAAAATTATCCCTGTGGATATTTATTTGCCTATGTGCCCTCCAAGACCAGAAGCTCTTATTGATGCTATCAGAAAATTACAAGCAAGAATTAAAAAAGAATCTATTGTTCAAAGAAAAGAGTTTATGGCACAGCATCGTTCGCAACTTTCTGAAAAGTCCGAAATTTTAGTTCAAGCTCCTGATTTGAAAATTGTTAAAACTGGTGAGTGCTATTTGGATTTTTCTCTGGAGTTTGAATGCAAAGACTATTCTCAAACTCCAGATTCAAATTACATTCCCGACTACAATAGCGAACTTTTAAACAACCTTGCAAATCTTAAAGCTTCAGGTTTTAACATTTTAACATCTATAATCGCTACAGACTACAGAGATTGCATTGAACTAAACTATAGATTATACTCAACCTTTCAAAGTCGATTTTTTGACTACAAAATATATGTTCAATCAGAAACCGAATCTGTAATACCGATTTACCCAAGCGCATATTTTGATGAGTGCGAAATTTACGATATGTTTGGTATTACTTTTAAAGGAAACCCAAATTTGAAAAGGTTACTTAACCCCAAAAGCTGGATCGGACATCCTCTAAAAAAAGATTACGTTCAAAATGATGAAAGGTTGGTATGGAATGAGTAGAATGAAACTAAATCTTGGACCTCAACATCCTTCTACTCATGGAGTCTTACGACTAATTCTGGATGTCGACGGTGAAAAAATTCTAGGGTGTGAACCTGTTATCGGTTACTTGCACCGAGGAATGGAAAAAATGGCAGAAGGTATGACATACTTACAGTACTTACCTACTGTTGATAGGGTTGATTATTTGAGCGGATTCTTTAATTCATTTGCTTACGTCTCCGCTATTGAAAAGCTGTTAGACATCCAAATTCCGAAAAAAGCAGCTATTATTCGAGTCTTGCTTATGGAGCTAAATAGAATTGCTTCTCACTTACTGTGGTTAGGGACTTATTTATTGGATTTAGGTGCTGTTTCACCTTTTTTCTATACTTTTAGAGAACGTGAATTGATTTTGAATTTCTTCGAAAAAATTTCAGGACAACGTATGATGTACAACTATTTTATCTTTGGAGGAGTGCGTTCTGATATTGATTGTTTGGATGATGTCAAACCTATTTGCAAAACGATTCTAACGAAACTGAATGATTATGAAAAAATTCTAACAGATAACCCAATATTTATTTCTAGAACAAAAAATCTCGGAACTATCGACAGAGAAACTGCTTTGGCTTACTCTATCACAGGACCTAATTTACGTGCTTCAAATTCTCATTTGGATTTCAGAAAACAATCAGATCTGTATAAAGATTATGAATTTAAAATTGCAAAAGCAGAAGAAGGTGATTGCTTCGCCAGATATAAGGTAAGATTAGACGAAATTCGTGAGTCGATTAAGATAGTCTTACAAGCTGAAGAAAAATTGAAAGTCGCTGGCGGAGAAGTAAATACAGGATTAAAACCTCTAAATTTAAAAATAGGCACAGGTGAAGCAATCTCTGATGTCGAGACACCCAGAGGGTTGACTTCTTGTTGCATAAAAGCCGATGGTTCTGAAAAGCCCTACAGAGTTAAATGGCGGACTGGCTCTTTTTATGCTGTTCAATTTCTACCTAAGTTACTAATTGGACATATGATTTCTGATGTTATGGCAATTTATGGCTCTCTTGATGTTATGTTACCGGAGGTGGATCGATGAACTTTCTATATTGTGCATTTATCGAATTTCTCGCTAAATTAAATCTGCCGGAAACTTTTGCTTTAATTATTTTCCCCATTCTTCCTTTTTGCATAATTACAGCAGGAATGCTTATTATGGTACTATTTCTTGTTCTTGCAGAAAGAAAAATTTTAGGTTTTTTAACTCAAAGAAAAGGCCCTAACAGAGTTGGTTATTGGGGACTTCTACAAACTGTTGCTGATGGATTAAAACTACTTTGTAAAGAAAACATAACTCCCAATTCAGCTGATAAATTTTTATTTTCACTTGCCCCAATAATTGCATTTACACCAGTACTTGTGGTTTGGGGAATTATACCTTACAATGCCGAATTCGACTTAATGTCTACTCCTGCTAACTTAATTATATATCTGTTTTTAGCAATTATTCCTGTTTTGGGTATCTTTCTGGCCGGATTCGCAAGTAATAGTAAGTATTCCATTATTGGTGGAATAAGAGTTATAGCTCAAGCCATTAGCTTTGAGCTTCCTATTGTTTTTTCTTTACTTGGGGTAGTTGTTTTTGCTTCGTCTCTTAACTTATCACAAATTACTCTTGCTCAATCCTCGGTATATGGTTTCCTTGGTTGGTTCTTTATTCCTTCTTTTATAGGTTTTATTGTTGTTCTGATTTCTGTTTTAGCAGAATTAAACCGCTGTCCGTTTGATTTGCCGGAAGCCGAAAGTGAATTGGTCGCTGGATATAACACTGAGTATTCAGGCATGAGATTTGCTTTATTTTATATTACTGAATACGCTATGATGTTTGCAAATGCAGCCTTTATTTCTGTTATATTTCTTGGCGGATATCTTTCTCCGTTTGGTAATTATTTC
>CALURS010000109.1 GCA_944323215.1 Candidatus Gastranaerophilales bacterium
AAGAAGGCAAGTACATAATCCAACCATCAATGTTTATTAACTACTCATTTATTAACACTTTTGACTACACAAACGCATCTGGAGTTAGAATAGACTCTGATCCTGTTCACTCTTTGCAATTAAATCCAACAATCAGGTTTATTGCAAACCTTCCTCACAAATGGCAGCCTTACGCAAGTGTCGGTATGGTTTGGAACGTTCTTAACTCATCAAAAGTAACCGCAAACGATGTAGTATTACCAAGAATGAGCGTAAAACCTTATGTAGAGTATGGTGTTGGTGTACAACGTACTTGGGCAGACAAGTTCACAGCCTTCTTCCAAGCAATGATAAGAAACGGCGGCAGAACAGGTGTTGCTCTTACAGGCGGTTTCAGATGGACAGTAGGCGAAGACGAGCCGATTGACGCTGTTGAATTAGAAATACCAAACATTAAAAACGCTAATAACGGGGTAAATAATGAGGTTGGCAACAAGGCAAGCTATGGTACAAATAGTCTAAGCCAATCAAAAACAAAATCTCAATACAGACGCAACATCGAGGAGATACAGGTAAAATCAATAACCCTCCCTGATGAAAAAGAAGCCAATAACTCAACTAAAAAATTCAGTTGGGCATTTGGAGATTAATTTTATTAGGTCAGGTATTGCCTGACCTAAGTTCTTTAGTTCCTGATTTTACACTATTATCCCATTCCCATTATGGTACGTTTTTTATAAAATTTGTGAATTTTTGTAAAAAAAATTTCTTCTTTGTATCAATTTGTTTTCTTTAGTAGTTTTTTCATTTTTGCTATGGAAATTAATAATCGGTTGTACTTAAATCAAAATAAAACTCCAATTGTTCCTTCTTTTTGTGGTTATAATCGTACAAAATTGGGACTTGAAATCGATAAATTTATTTCTTCCGGTACTCATTCAGATGAAAATTCTAAAAACTTAGTTTTGCTCTTAACAAAAACATTGAAAGGGCTTCATCATAAAAAATTGGGAGAGGGATTTAGAGGTGCCGTTTATAAAATTGATGATAAGTATGTCTTGAAAGTTAATCGACATCTTAGAGAAGATGATTATATTCCAAATGCTATTAATAATGATTTGTTTAGTGGTTTAAAGTCGTACTATGGCTCTACTTTGTTAACGTTCAATAATTATATGAAAGTTTTAAAAAATGTTTCTTCCAGCGGGAAACATATCCCTGTAGGTATAACCTCTAAAGAATCATCTGGTATGTTACTTTCGGAAAAAAATGATTTTTGGAGTAAAAAATACTTGCCTTTATTCGCTTCACTACCTCAAAAATCGTATGATAAAATAGCTAAAGATTTTGCGACTTTAAATAAAATTAATTTCGGTAATAATTATTTTGAATTTGATACAAAAAATCCTAATAATTTTGTTTTAACAGGAAAGAGTATTAGAATAGTCGATGATTTAGATAAAACATTAAAAGAAGCTCCTAATTGTACAGCGGGATTATTGAGGGTGTTTCTTGAAAAAATGGATTTGGATAGTGTAGCTCCGATGGATAAAAATAATCAAGAAATGCGCCATACATTACTTAAAAAAATTGTGCTCGCAGGAGAAAAGTTTGAATTACCGCATGTGCGAAATCTAATAGATTTCAAAACTTGGCAGTATGTGTTGGATGATACTTGTTGTGAATATTCATATTTGTTAGAACAGTTAAGTAAATATAGAGAATTATATCCTGATATTAATACTCGTTTGCAAAACGTTCAGCATTTGTTAGACTCTAAAATTACTTCCGGTTATAATAACTTTTATGGCAGCGTTTATTAGTTATTTCTCAGAGTTCGGTTTTTGTTTGAAAATTGTACAATCTGAAAATTCAATTTCTGAAATAAGTTTTTTGAAGAATTTGTCTGATATCAATGATTCTAGTGATACAGAATTACATAAAATTGTTAAAGGACAGCTAAGAGAGTATTTTAGAGGTGTACGAAAGAACTTTGATTTCCCACTATCATACTCCGGTACCGATTTTCAGAAAAAAGTTTGGGCTGAAATAATGAAAATACCTTATGGAAAAACAATTTCTTATAGTGAACTTGCATACAGAGCGGCATCTCCAAGTGCTATCAGAGCAGTTGGAACAGCTTGTGGTAAAAATAAGTTATTAATTGTTGTCCCCTGTCATAGAGTTATAGGGAAAAATGGTAATATAACAGGTTATGCTGCAGGTCTTGAGGTTAAGCAAAAATTAATTGAGCTGGAAAATAAAGTTATTTCTTGTCCTTAAAGTTTACATTTAAGAAAAATGCTAACGGAACAAGGCATATAGCAATTAGTGCAAAAACCTTAAATATGTCTGCATACGACATAAGCCTTGCTTGCGCAAGAAGTTGTTTATAATAAAAACTTCCTGCTTTTTGAACTGCTGCTACTGATGGAAGGGATGCCATAAACTTATGAGATAAAACATTTATATGGTTTTGATAAATAAGGTTAAAATTAGAAAGGTTTTTTACCAAATAAGTTTGATGTACTTGGGAAAGTCTTGCTACAAGTGTTGATGACATTGATATAACAAATGCTGTCATAACACATTTGCAAAGACTATGAAGCCCTGCACCATTTGATAACTCTGTTTTTGGAAGTGTTCCTAAACATAGGGCTGAAATTGGTATAAATACTAAAATTACACCAATACCCATTAATATGTTAGGAATAACTACATAATCAAATGATATTGATAAATTTAGGTTTGCATACATATATGTAGATGCTGCTAAAAATACAAAACCTACTGATACAAGAATTCTGTTATCAATTTTTTCAACCATTTTACCTATTATAAGTAACATAACTATACAAGATAATACTCTTGGTGCCAATGACATACCACTTAGCATTGCGGTATAACCCATCAAGCTTTGTAAAAATTGTGGTAATAATACTATTGTTACATAAATTATCATATTTACCGATGAACCAAGAATTGTTCCGATAAAAAAGTTTTTGTCTTTAAATACTCTTAAATTAACAATAGCATTCTTACATTCAAGTTCCCATACGATAAAAAATACAAAAGAGAAAACAGAAATACCTGTTAACCAACTAATCCAAGCACAATCAAACCAACCGTATTGTTGACCTTTATCAAGTACAATTTGCATTGACATAAGCCATAAAACTAAAGAAATTAGACCTACAAAGTCGACTTTTTCAGGAATTTTACGAATTTCAAGCTCTGCAACGTTGCAGTGTACTAATATAACAGAAAAAATACCTACAGGAATATTGACTAAATATATCCATTGCCAAGTTAAGTTATCAACCAGAAAACCACCAAATGTTGGACCTAGAATTGAAAAAACCATAACTGAAAAGCCAAATAAAGCCATCGCTTGTCCTCTTTTTTCAAAAGGGAAGGCAGCTATTAATATAGCCTGCGATATTGGCATCATTGGCCCCCCGCCTATACCTTGTATAACTCTGCCAAGTACCAGAATATTCAAATTGCTTGCAAATGCACACATTACTGAGCCAATTGTAAAGATTGTTAGAAATACTTTAAGGAACATTACACGTCCCATTAAGTTTTCTAACCAACCGGTTAAAGGTATCAATGCTGCATTTGCTATCATATAACTTGTAATAACCCAGTTCGCTTCATCCAGCGTTGAACCGAAAAAGCCGGCAATATGTGGCATTGCTACGTTTGTTGCCGAGGTCGCAAGCATAGCAAATGATGTTGGTAATAATATCGTTAACGATACTAACCATAGAGGTGCTTCCTGCTTTTTGTGAGCAGGATTAGATAACTGATTGTGAGCTTGCGATTCGGCTATTGTACTCATCTTACTATCTTACCTTTACCTCTGGTACTACTGACATTCCAGGAACGATATTGTATTTTGAAATATCTTCTGTGAATATTATTTTTACAGGAACCCTTTGGACGATTTTTACATAACTACCTACTGCATTTTCTGGTGGAAATAAGCTTGCTTTTGCACCGGTTGAACGTTGAATACTGTCTACTTTACCTTTGAATTTTTTCCCCGGATATGTATCAACTTTTATTTCTACAGGTTGATTCGGTTGCATGTGTGTTAGTTGTGTTTCTTTATAGTTTGCAACTACCCACATTTTCTCAGGAACTATTGCAAATAGTGGTTGAGCTATTTGTACGTAATTCCCCTGTTCTACCGTTCTATGTGTTATTAAACCGCTCTCAGGAGCGTATATCTTTGTATAGGATAAATTTAATTTTGCTTGTTCTACTTCCGCTTCAAGTTTTTGAATTTCTGCTAATGTCGCTTCTCGTTTTGCTTTTGATGATTGTAACATTGATTCGGATGCGTTTTCTCGTTCCATTGCTGATTTATGCTCTGATTTTGCTACTACCAATGCCGTTTTACTATGATCATATTCTTGTTTAGAGGCAATACCGTCTTTAAACATCTTTGAATATCTCGTGAAATCTTTTTCTGCAAAATCCAATTTCGATTCTGTTGCGTTTATATCTTGCGTCGATTGTTTCAATTCGGCTTCAGAATGCGTTATTTGCTTTTCTGCTATATCTAAACTCGCTTTGGCTTCTGCTAGCTGTGCTTCTTTTTGTTTCAGTGCCGTTTCGTAGTCCTTGGGATCAATTTCTAATAATAACTCTCCTTTTTTTACCTGTTGGTTATCATCTATTAATAGCTTTTCTACCGGACCCGATACTCGTGGGGCTATAGATACTATGTGACCTTCTACAAAGGCATCATCTGTACTTTGGTAAAAGAAGGAATGAATTGTAAAATATATACCTGTTATCAAAAATAATACTGCTGTTATTGCAGGTATTATTACACGCTTTTTTTTATAACTCGGTCGTGTGTCTATCTCTGTATCAGTTTGGTTTTTTACTGCTTTTTCTTGTTCGCTCTTTTTATTATCTTCTGGGGTGCTCATTACTTTTCTCCTGTTATATTTGTTATCTTATATTTGTATTTTTGCTATTGGATCAAGATTCTCCAGCATCTGACCTAATACCTTTAAACAAGTTTCTAAGTCACTTGTTTCTATATCTTTTACTACTTTGTCCCGTAGTGAAATCATATATTCTTTAATGTGTTCGTGAAGCCTTATACCGTCTTCTGTTATTATTATTTTATATACTTTTCGTTTGTTTATATCTTGGACTCGCTTTACAAGTCCTTTTTCTTCTAATATATTTATTAGCCTTGTCATATTTGGACGATCTTTATGGGCAATCTCACAGATCTGTCTTTGATACAATTCTTTATTCTCAGATAATATCGATAGTATAAATTGCTGTTCTGGTGTTATTGGAAATTTGTTTTGGGAAAACATCTGTAATTGCGCAATCTTTGACATTAAACCGGTTGTCATCAACGCAAATAAAACTTTATCCCTTAAAAAGTTTTGTGCCATTTTATTCCAGCTTTCCTTATATGTTGAAGTAATTTTCTGTTCTTCTGTTATTATGATAACACAAGGATAAAAAAGTAAATATATTTTTTTATAATTTTACAAATATTTAATATCCGGCATGTTAATTTTTGTAAATATCATGGCAATTATTTAGCTTGACCAATGTTACATGGATTAAAAAGGAGATGGTCAAAATGTTAAAAATTGCATCCAATGAGAATAGTTTTGTAAAAAATTACTCTGATATTCAAAATCCTACGTTTAAAGCTAAGATTCCGGATACAAATCTTGTTAATAAAGTACCTTGGTTTGTTGAATCTTCTGAAAGAAAATTAATAAGACTCTATAACGAAATTGGGAATATGATTAATGAAGCCCGCGTTGATATGAGAAAGAAAAAATTACCCTTGAATGATATTTCTTTTATTACTCGTTCTAATAAAGATGGTTTGGTTACCCTTAAACCCGTTTGTAATTCTAAAAATAATGCCTTTGCTGTCCAATTTGAGAATAGCGGAATTATTGAAAGAATTTTTGTTGATAAAGATTCCAAGTGTAATTTTATTTATGAAAAATCTGTTAAAACAGATCATGGGTCTTATGTTACTAGAACTTTTAACAGTAAAACAGATAATGATTCTGTATTAACTGGTCAAATTAATGAAAAATTAAATAAATATCTACCGGTTTTTATTAACAATTATAACAAGATAAAAGCACCCAGTTATTTGAAATAATTTTTAAGTAGTTTTATTTGAAAAGCCCGTATTTAATTATACGGGCTTTTTTATTAAAGATGTCTATTAATGCTTCTTCTAATACGGATGAACTACTTTTTTGAAATCATGAATATTATTAGAAAAATCGTAAAAACGTATGATTTTATATAGAGGATATATTGCTAGTATATAACTATACTCCTTAAAAAAAACGACGATACACATATCCCTAATCAACAGCTATGGACAATATAAGTACATAGCTTTTCTTTTTG
>CALURS010000110.1 GCA_944323215.1 Candidatus Gastranaerophilales bacterium
AAAGATATTAAATTGGCAGTTGATGTTGATCCGATGGATATTTTATGATTTTTACATAACTATATCCAGATAACTTTGCGGAAACTGTGATGCAGTTGATTTTGAAATGCATCCTACATTAAGACTTTCTGCTATTAGCTTTATATTGTATGTTGCAGAAATTATTACAATTTTGGTTTTGTTATACTGAGATAATTTTCTTATCTGTTCAACAAACCATTCTCCTGCGTACTTTGGTGCAAAGTCTTCTTCCATTTGTAAATCTGTTATGATTATGTCATAAGGCTCGTTTATATTATTGTAGATTTGTTCATAACCTTCTCTAGCCGAAGCTGCGGTATCAAATATTGCATTTGTACCGAGTAGTTCTTTTAGGATTAACATGTGTTGATCACGCCAACCTTTTACATCATCGACAATTAATATTTTCTTCATTTTCTTAGCTCACTTGCACCTTTCAGATATATAAATTCAGGAGTGAAATTCTCTCCGCAGTTTACAACTATCATTACACGAATACATTTTCGTAGTGAATTTTTTACTTTTAGTTCGTTATAACACATCATTGGGATATCTTTCCAATGTAAGTCTATTCTTGCAAATTTAGCCGGAAATGCCGCATCCAAGTCGTCGGTCATTGTAAAAATTACGTGAGAAATCATATCTAAATCAAGATTGTTTTTTAATACCATCTCAGAAAGAATTTCTATCGTTGCATTTTTAATATCTTCTTCTGTATTATTATCTACGGTTATTGCACCTCTGATTCCTCGTGTAATCATTTTTAAACCTCACATTAGTTAGCTTGTATCAGTTGTTTGCAGTTTAGTCCGTTGTACCAATCTCTTGCAAACATTTCACCTTTGCTTTCAGGTTTTACTTTTATTAATCTTATAATTCCGTTACCAGTTGAAAAATCGACTCCGTTCTTACCTGCTCGTACGATTTCTCCAGCAGGTGCATTTGCTGATTCATTTAATACTTCTGTTTCTAAAACTTTAATAGTTTTGTTGTTGTAACAGAAATATGCTCCAGGTGATTTGTAGATGCCTCTTACAAGGTTGTGAATCTCTGTTGCCGATTTATTCCAGTCAATTTTAAATTCCTCAGGCGTTAGTTTATTTGCAAAGCAGACTCCTTCTTCACATTGTTTAACAGGAGTGAGCGTTCCGTTCTTAATGCCGATTAGAGTTTTGGCAATCAATTCAGGAGATTCATTAGAAATTCTGTTATATAAATCTTCGCAGGTCATATTATCAGGAATTTCTATCGGTAATTTTATACAAATATCACCACAGTCAAGCCCAAGTTCTGTAATCATAGTGCAAATTCCGGTTTCTTTATCTCCGTTAATGATACATCTTTGAATAGGGTTTGCACCTCTGTATTTAGGAAGAAGAGATGCGTGCAGGTTTATCGTTTCATATTTAGGCATATCTAAAATTTCTTGCGGCAGAATTTGCCCGAAAGCAAATGTGACAAAGAAGTCTGCGTTCAATTCTTTTATCTGTGCTTGAATTTCAGGCTCTTTTCTAATTGATTTTGGCTGAAAAATCGGAACGTTCATACCAATAGCTGCTTTTTTTATTGGTGAAGGTGTTATTTTATTCCCTCTACCGGCAGGTCTGTCAGGCTGTGTAACGACACCTACCAGCTCAAAATCTTTAGAATTGTACAAATATTCAAGTGATTTAACTCCGATATCAGGAGTTCCCCAGAATACTACTTTAATCATCTTTATTGTTTTCCTTTAACATTTCATCAAGTTCAGGTTCAGAAAGTAACTTGTCAACTTCAACAGGCGGTAAATTATATTTGCTTAAAACTTCGTCTGCTTCAAACCTGTTTATTGAATGGTCAATAAATAATATTCCGTCAAGGTGATCAAATTCGTGTTGAATTGCACGAGCTAATAGAGAACCGTCTTTTGCTTCAATTACAAAACTCCTTCCGTGAATATCAGTTGCCTTTACAAGAACATTTGCGTACCTTCTAACATCCGTATAGGCTTCAGGAAAACTTAAACAGCCCTCATGGCTTTTGCAAGCACCTGATTTCTTTATTATTTTGGGGTTGATAAATGTGATCGGATTTAATGGCTCATTTTCTGTTGAGCAGTCTACTACAAATACTCGTAAATTTTCGCCTATTTGCGGTGCGGCTAAGCCTACACCGTTATTTTTATACATTGTATCGTATAAATCTACTACTAAGGCTTTTATTTTTGCAGATACTTTATGAACTTCTTTTGATGGTTCTCTTAAGCTCTTTTCGCCGTATTTTAAAATCTTTCTTATTGACATAGTTTCACCTCTTTAAGCTTATTATATCATAAAGATTTCTCTACTTGAAATCGGATTTTTTTGAGTTATCATTGAGATATGAAAGTACATAGTATCCAACCGCAAAGTAATTTAAAATTTAAATCAACAACTCAAGGAAAAGAAAAATTCACTGATAAGTTCTCGACAAGAATAAAGAACTCAGCTGATTTGAATGATTGTGTATCTGTGCCAAGAAGTGTATTTAAGGGATATTTAGCCTTTATGCTTGGAACAGCCGCACTTACAATGGGTACATTTATACCCCAATCAGCGAAAAAACTTAAAACAGGTGTTATGGTTGGTGGCAATCTTATTAACCTGTTTGGTATTTGGAGTTTTGTAAGACCTTATTTAGTGAAAGACGCAGCCCCTACTGTTAAAGGTAGTGCTGTTTTAAGTCCGACAGACGGAAATATTAAAACAGAAGAAAATAAAAATAACGCATAGGATATATGCGTTATTTGGGTATGTCGTCATTATCAATGTTGTTTTTATAGGTAATCAGAAAGAATATTTCTGACATAATTTTGTGTTTCTTTGTATGGCGGAACGCCTGAATACTTATCTACGGCACCGGGACCGGCATTATATGCCGCAAGTGCTAGAATTACATTCCCGTTATATCTGTCAAGCATTGATTTTAAATACTTAACTCCACCTTCTACGTTTTGGACAGGATTCATCGGGTCTGTTACACCTAAGCCTTTTGCCGTTGACGGCATTAATTGCATTAACCCCATTGCACCGGCATGTGATTTTGCTTTTGGATTGAAGCCTGATTCTTGTTTTATTAGTGCTTTTACCAGTTTATCGTCTACTCCGTGCTTTTTGGCAACACTTGTTACCAGATTTAATATCTGATTTTTGCTTGGTGCATCAAGGTTTATTCCTGTTTGATAAGCCCCTAGGCTATCTGTATTTTCAACTTTTTGGGCATTAACATTTAATGATTTACCTGTTAATAGAGAGCCAAAAGGAGTTTTTGCACTTGCTTTCAGGACATTATCAAAGCTTGGACCGTTATATTCTTGCACTCCTTCAGGTAAGTTTGGTGCAAGCGGATTATTTACATTATAATCGGTTTTTATTTGTCTGTTAAAATTATCAACGTAACGGTTAAGCTCTACATACCTTTGTACTGCTTGGTTTTGTCCGCCTGATGATAATAAATTTTGTATCATTGATGAAAACATAATTTTGTCCTTCCCGTTTTGTCTACGGAAAAAATTTTTTTTACTTTAGTTTGTTTTAAATATATCCACTATATGTACTATTTAATTCGACTTTTATAAAAGTCAAAATTGACCTGTCTGGTTTATTTTTCTTATTAGGTTTTATGTTATCATTATTTTATGGATGAATTTTTGAAAAAAATTGAGAGCCAACTTGTTGAATATTCTGTTTTCCCTGTGGAATATAAAAATTCTCTTGATAATATGATTTTGAGTAATGCAAAACGTATTCGCCCAAGGCTTGCGTATCTGGTGATAATGGCTTGCGGAGAAAAGATATCAGATGAACAACTTAAACTCATTGCCGCAGGTGAAATTCTGCATACGGCATCTCTTATACATGATGATATTATTGATAATTCCGATACCAGACGAGGTTTTGAAACTATAAATAAGAAATTTGATTCAAAGTTGGCTGTTGTGACGGGAGATTTGTTGGCTGCAGAGGGGTTAAAAAAAGTTCTTGCTTTGAACAATATTGAAATATTAAATTTGTTTCAGAATACCTTTAAGGAAATGTGTGAATCAGAGATTTATCAATATTTCACAAGGGGTAAAATTTTAACATTTGGGGAGTATCTTGATAAAACCTCAAAAAAGACAGGAGCTTTGTTTGCTGCAATTTTAGAAGGAGTTGCAATTTTGTCTCCAAGGCTAAATCGTATAATGCTAAGAGAGTTAGGTCTTTCTTATGGGATTGCATTTCAAATCAGAAATGATTTGAACGCGTATGAAGATAAAAATAATCAAGATAAGTTAAATAAAATATATACGGCCCCGGATATTTTTTATAACGAGTATAAAGATTTTCAAATTTCGATTGAAAAAACAAATGATTTAATAGATAATGAAGTCAGAAAAGTTCTAAATATAATAAAGGACTTTCCAGATAATGAATATAAAGAAGAATTAATCCGTATGGTTAAGGAGAGTTTATGCAAGAGGACAAAGTAAAAAGTTTTATACTCGAGACAATAGAAACGATTGCTTTTGTTATTGTTGCAGTTGTATTAATAAGATTTTTTATCGGTGAAATTCGTTGGATTCCTTCAGGCTCAATGCACCCGACATTAATGGAAGGAGATAGGATTTTTGTTGAAAGAGTATCAAGATTTTACAAAACTCCTGAGAGAGGGGATATAATGATTTTTTATCCGCCTTTTGTCGAGTTAGACAATTCTTTTGGTGGTGTATTTAGAAGACTTACAGGCTTTTTCTGCAAAGATATTGCCTATATCAAGAGGGTTGTTGGAATGCCTGGTGATAAACTTGAGGTAAAAAGTAATTCGGACGGTTCTCACACCGTTTATATTAATGATAAGCCATTAGATGAACCGTATATACAAAGTCGATATGATTATATTAAGTGTAATGAAAAAATGTATTGCGGACCGTTTGTTATTCCTGAAGGTCATTATTTTATGATGGGTGATAATCGAGGAAATTCTCAAGACAGTCGTTTTTGGGGTTTCTTGCCGCAAGACAGATTTATAGGTAAGGCAGTATTTTTATTTTGGCCTCCACTTAGAATGAAAAATCTTTAGTTTATAGAAAGGAGAGTTTATTATGTGGGAAAAAGATTTTGATGTAAATCAGATTTCAGAAATCAGAACTCGTACATCTGTATTTTTTGGTGCAGGGGCTATAAATCGAATAGATTTCATAGCAGAAGATCTTAAGGCAAAAGGTTATGACAAAGTAATTGTTATGAGCGGACGTAACGCTTATAAATCAACCGGAGCTTGGGACGTTGTAGAAAAAGCATTTATTAAACATGGTATTGGATATGTTAATTATGATAAAGTTACACCAAACCCAACAACAATTGCTGTTAATGAAGCTGTAAAATTGGCAAAAGATTTTGGGGCAAAGGCTGTTGTTTCAATTGGTGGAGGTTCTCCAACTGATGCAGGTAAATCTGTTGCAATTCTTCTCGAATACCCTGATAAAACTTGTGAAGAGTTGTTTGAATTCAAGTTTGTACCAGCAAAAGCTGCTCCGATTGTTGCAATTAATCTTACTCACGGAACAGGATCTGAAACCAACAGATTTGCTGTTGTGACAATTCCGGATAAAAATTATAAGCCTGCAATTGCTTATGATTGCATATATCCTATGTATGCTATTGATGACCCTGCATTGATGACAAAATTGTCACCAATGCAAACAAGATATGTTTCTATTGATGCGGTTAACCACGTTGTTGAAGCTTGTACATCAAAAGTGGCTTCTCCATATACGGTTACTCTTGCAAGGGAAGTTATTGAGTTGGTAGCAAAATATTTGCCAATAGCAAACGAATCACCTGAAAATATTGAAGCAAGATATTTCTTGACTTATGCTGCAATGATAGCAGGTGTTTGTTTCGATAATGGAATGTTACACTACACACATGCTCTTGAACATCCGTTAAGTGCTGTTAAGCCTGAATTATCTCACGGGCTGGGGCTTGCTATGTTGCTTCCTTCTGTTGTTAAAAACATTTATTCAGTCAAGAGTCAAACATTAGCATATATCTTAGAACCAATCGTTCCTGGACTTAAGCCTGAAGCTTCTGATTCACAAAAAGCTGCTGATGGCGTTTATAAATGGTTATCTTCTGTTGGAGTCTCTGAAAAACTTTCGGCTGAAGGCTTCTCTGAGAGTGATGTAGATAAATTAGTAAATCTTGCATTTACAACTCCTTCATTAGACGGATTGCTTGGTATTGCTCCGACTGTGGCAACTAAAGAAGTTGTTGCGGAAATTTATAGAAGTTCTTTATAACTTTTATATTTATAATTTTAAAAAGTGGCAGATTTCTTCTGTCACTTTTTTTGTTTTTGGTGTATCATATCTGTATGAT
>CALURS010000111.1 GCA_944323215.1 Candidatus Gastranaerophilales bacterium
AGATGGGCTTTAATGGTTTCAATGTAGGCCCGGAATGCGAGTTCTTCCTGTTTAATTATGATGAGGAAGGCCATCCTACTACTAAATCCTTCGACCGGGGCGCCTATTTCGAGCTGGGTCCCACCGATCTGGGAGAGAGTGCCCGCCGGGATATGTGTCTGACCTTGGAGGACATGGGCTTTGAAATTGAAGCCTCCCATCATGAATGCGCTAACGGACAGCACGAAATCGATTTTAAATATTCAGATATACTTACTACAGCAGATAATGTTGTAACTTTTAAAATGGCAGTTAAAGCAATCGCAACCCAACACAATCTTCATGCTACATTTATGCCCAAACCGATTTTTGGTATAAACGGTTCCGGTATGCACTGTAATATTTCGCTATTTTCAAATGGCAAAAATGCGTTTTATGATGCTGATAAGGAATATCAATTAAGTGATACTGCTAAATACGCAGTAGGTGGACTTTTAAAGCACATTAAAAGTATTACTGCGATTTTAAACCCGACAGTAAACAGTTATAAACGTTTGGTTCCGGGTTATGAAGCTCCTGTTTATTTAGCTTGGTCTCTTGCAAACAGAAGCGCTTTATTGAGAGTTCCGGCAAAACGCGGGAATGCTACAAGGGTTGAACTTCGTTCTCCGGATCCGGCTTGTAACCCATATTTAGCGTTTGCTACTATTTTGGAAGCTTGCTTGGATGGTGTTAGAAATAAAATTGAACCGCCTATACCTGTTGAAAGCAATATTTACAAATTGTCCGATAAAGAACGTAAAAAACAAAAAATTGATTCTCTACCGGGCAGCTTAAAAGAAGCGCTTTACTACTTAGATAAGTCGCTTATTGCTAATGCTGCGCTTGGACAACATATTATGCACGAATTTATCACTGCTAAAGAACATGAGTGGGATGAGTTCAGAACTTATGTTTCTCAATGGGAATTAGATAAATATCTTGCAAGATATTAATAACTTTTTTAAACATCTGAAAAGCCCTCTTTAATGAGGGCTTTTCTTTTTTTTGTAACTTCACAAAAACTTATAATTGGTGTAGTATTTAAGTATGATTGATAGATATTCTTTACCTGAAATGAAAAAAGTCTGGACGTTGGAAAATAAGTTCCAAAGATGTCTGGATGTAGAAATAGCAGTTTGTGAGGCGTATTCAAGATTGGGTCAGATTCCTGTTGAAAACCTCGAAGAAATAAAAATGACTGCAAAATTTGATGTAAAACGAATTGACGAAATAGAAAGAGAAGTAAGACACGATATAATAGCGTTTCTTACGAATGTTAATGAAAATGTGCCAGCTCGTTCTAACAAGTATATACATATGGGATTAACAAGTTCAGATGTTATAGATACAGCAAATGCTTTAATGCTAAAAGATGCTTCAGATATTATAATAAAAGATTTTGATAGAGTTATTAACTCTGTAAAGGAATTAGCTTTTAAGCATAAAAATACTGTTTGTATCGGGCGTTCACACGGAATTCATGCAGAAGTTATTACTTTTGGGTTTAAGCTTTTAAATTGGCTGGATATATTGGAACGTGCAAAAAAAGATTTTATCTATGCTTCTGATGAAATAAAAGTCGGGCAAATTTCAGGACCTGTAGGAACTTATAGTAATGTAGATCCTGAAGTTGAAAGAATAGCTTGTAAAATCTTAGGACTTGAGCCTGCTAGAATATCTACTCAAATTATAGCAAGAGATATTTATGCAAGATATTTACAATCATTAGGCGTTATAGCAACAGTAATAGAACAATTTGCAACAGAAATAAGACATCTCCAAAGAACGGAGGTGAGAGAAGTAGAAGAAGGATTTGGGATACATCAGAAGGGTTCATCAGCTATGCCACATAAAAGGAACCCTGTGCTTTCTGAAAACTTATGCGGTTTGGCAAGGGTTGTCAGAAGTAATACTTTGGCAGCTATGGAAAATATTGTATTGTGGCACGAGCGTGATATTTCTCATAGTTCGGCAGAAAGAGTAATCTTAGCTGATAGTACAATTTTAGTAGATTTTATGCTCAATCGGTTTGATAATATTGTCAAAAATCTTGTTGTACTCGATAAAAATATGCTTAAAAATGCAGATATGTATGGCGGAGTGATTTATTCTCAAAAAGTGCTGCTAAAATTGGTTGAGAATGGTATGACAAGAGAAGATGCCTATAGACTTGTGCAAAAAAATGCTTTATATGCAATGGATAATAATACAAGCTTTAGGGAAGGATTATTAAACGATAAAGAAGTTATGGCAGTGCTTACGAAGGAGCAAATAATAGACTGCTTTAATCGAGATGAATACTTGCAAAATATAGATAAAATCTTTGCCAGATTTGAATAAACACTTATGCTTGCAAAAATAGATTGAGGTGATAGAATAAAAATGTGGAAATTGCATTAGCTGTGAGTTAAGCAAGTATGCAAGTTTATGAAAAATGAATAATCAAAAATAAGCGTCCGTAGCTCAGCTGGATAGAGCATCTGCCTTCTAAGCAGAGGGTCGCGCGTTCGAATCGCGCCGGGCGTAAATTTAGAAAAGGACTAGTTTATACTAGTCTTTTTTAATTTAATATAGATTTTATCTAAAAATATTAATATACTCTTCAAATACATAAAAGCGATTTCTGTTAAACCCAGTTTTTTCATGTAATATTCCTACTTCTACAAATGCTTTGAGCAATCCATTTGCTGTTGCAGGAGTGATTTCAAGCCCTTCACTTACAAGCTTGGAATTAACTTTGGGCTTAGAATATAATAACTCTAGTAATCTTTGACCATTTGGTGCTTTTTTACCAATGTTAGTTAATTTATTTTCAACATCTTTTTTGAGCTTTATAATTTCATCAAAAGTTTTTATACTATTTTTTGATGTTTCAATTACTCCAGTTAAAAAGAATTTGAGCCATTGCGTAATATTATCATTTTGCTTTACCATTGAAAGCGAATCATAGTATGACATTCTGTTCTTTTCAAAAAAGTCAGAAATATATAAAACTGGCTTATTTAATAATCCGGTACTAATCAAATAAAGAATTATCAAAAGTCGCCCAGTCCTACCGTTTCCATCTAAAAACGGGTGAATTGTCTCAAATTGATAATGTGCTATACCCGCTCTAATAAGTTCAGGTACTTTTATATTTTCATTATGCAAAAATTTTTCAATATCACTTAGTAAATCAGGTAAAAGATTAGGTTCAGGGGGAATAAAAAAGGCATCCTGTAAAGATGAACCACCAATCCAATTCTGTGTTTTACGGATTTCTCCAGGAGTCTTATGTGCGCCTCTGACTCCCTGTAAAAGTATTTTATGAGCTTCTTTTAAAAGCCTCATCGAAAGGGGTAACTCATTTAACATTTCTACTGAATAATTAATAGCTTGAATGTAATTTTGTACTTCATGCCAATCATCTCTTAATTCTGGTTTAACTTGCTCAACAGGAGATATTGCATCTTCAAAAGTTGTTCTTGTCCCTTCAATTCGATTTGAATTTGTAGCTTCTTTTGTCGCATACATTTTAATAAAGAAATCAATATCAGGAATTAAATCTGCATAAGAATTTAGTTTGCCTAGCCACAGACTTGCATCTTGAAGTAAATTTGATAATTCTTCTAACTTCCAATTAATATCCTCATTAATAAATGATGGTAAAAAAGACTTGTAACCTTTATGTGAAATATATGTTCCTGCTTTATATTCTTTCATTATGATTCTGCCATATTTTAGTTTAAATGATTATTCTAAATTATAGCATTTTTATAATTTAGTTTCAATAGATTAAGTAATGTTTTCAATCAACCAAGTTCTGAACTCGACAACTCTATGGTAGATTAATATAAAAAGCGGGTTCAAAAGCCCGCTTTTTTAGTTTAACAAAATAATTTGTATTAGTGCTTTTTCCACCACTTATGAAAATTAGGACCTTTGTGTGGCTTAGGTTTATGCTTCTTCTTATGTTTTGGCGGCTTTGGCGGATGATGATCATGATTTCTGTATTCAATATGCGAATCTGAGCTATGAATAATTACTTCTGTATCATTGTTCCTTAATCCAAACCAAGTAAATTTTGCATTTGCCATTGAGAATGATGATGTAATTATTATACACAATACAACACTTAATATCTTTTTCATACTTACTCCTTCTTATAGTGTTAAGTCATTATCTTATGTATTTTTTAATTTGTCAATATAAGTACTGAGTCGAATGTAACAAAAATTTAACAAATCCTAAAGTTTTAATAAAAGTAGCCGAAAACAAAACTGAAAGGATTTGTAAACGGGAATGGCGGAGTTAACGTCCATACAGAAAGAAACCCTAATTAAGTACAGGGAATCAAAAGGCATAGGATACGTTATGGCAGATGAAGCTGTCATATCGATAATGCTACAAGAAATGGAGAAAACAGGAGTAGTATATCCGGGTTTTGAAAGTCTAGCTAAACCAAATTTTTCAAAGGGAAAAGAAAGTAAAAAGCCTACGAATGCGCCATCAGTTTTTACCCAAAGTCCTGAAACATCTGAAAAGGGTTTTCCCTCGTATCAAACATCTACTAACAATCTTAACCCCAATTATCAATTAGCTCTGGACTACTTAGAGCAAATGTTATCAAGAGCCAAAGAGAATATGTATATACAAGATAAAACCGAAGGTTGGTTATCTGGTGCGGCAGTATGGGATGCCATCAAAAATACATATAATTTAAAGCATTCATCAAAAAGTGTTAACCAAGCAATAAGTGATATGGAATATGATATTAACCGTCTAAAAATGGCAGCAGCTGGTCAAATTTCATATAGCTTTAACGGAGAAGCAGTAAATTTTGAAGAAGAATTCTACATTAGGCGCGGAGTAGAATTTGATACAAAAAAAATTCGTGAGTGTGATGAGAAGTCAAAAGATATGGCTCAAGCAGAAACTATTAAAAGTGTAATCGGGGAGTTAAAGAAACAACTTGTTAATGCAGCATCCGGAACCGTAACCGAGAGAATGAGCGGAAGCAGTGAAAGAGCATTAATGAATGTTTTTCAACTGCTTTGTGCAAATCAAAACGGAGCAATAAACGTAAATGCAGTAAACAAAATCCTTTCAAAAATAGAAGCAGAGAATGCAGGAAACGAGGCATTCAAATATGGTACAGGAATAAAATTAGAGAAGAATGAAAAAGGCGAATACCATATTAATGTAACTACTCAAAACGGAGAGAGAAATCCTATTCAGCCGGAGCATTTAAGAGTACTAATATCATCATTAAACAAATCCTTAAATCAAACATGTGCAAATGCCATAGGTATAGAATATGACGATAGTGTATCAAATGAAGAACTCGAAAAACAAATAAATGAAAAATACGCAACAATAAAAAAAGATTATGAAGAAAGCTTCAAAGCTGCGTACGGGAAGAAGAATGTAAAAGAGCTTTCAGAGCAGTATGTATCCAATCAACAAACGGCAGATATGGTTGTTGAAACGACCTTAAATATAGCAATGATGGCAACAACATTGATGGGATCAGGAATAGTATTAAGCGGTGTAAAAACGGGAACAAAAGCGCTAAGGCTTGCTAATGCCGAAAAAATAATCCAAGGTGCAAGCGATTTAACTAAGAGTGCAGAAGTATTAATGAAGCCTCTAATGACCGTACAACTAGCACAACCCGTAAAATTACTAAATACAATAAACGATGCTTCATTCGAGTCATTAAAAAGCTTTTTCACAAAAGATTTAACGGGAGAAGAATTAACAGATGAAGAAAAACAATTAAGAGAATTAGCATTAAACAAACTGAAAGAATACGGGTTAAGCGTATCAGAAAGTGCAGTTTGGATGGCACTGGGGATGGCATGCGGAGCAGTTGGAGATAAGGCTCGATTATTCTTAAAACAAAAAGGATTAGAAGGAGTAATTAAAAATACCGGAAAAACAGCAGATGAAATTTTTGCAATTTATAAGAGCGGACACACCCCAAAAGAGCTAGCAAAAAGTATAAAACAAATAGAACAAATAGCGACCTGTAGCGGAAATTCCATAGAATTTACTGCGGATATACTCTTAACATATGCCGGAACAAAAGCATTACACGGCGAAGATTTGACCTTTAATGACCTGTTAATGTCATTAAACGGTGTACTTATCGGTGCATCAATGCAAAAACAAAATATTCTAAAATCCGAAGCCGATAGACTCAAAGAGTTTAAAAAAC
>CALURS010000112.1 GCA_944323215.1 Candidatus Gastranaerophilales bacterium
TGCTGTTTCTCTGTATTCCATCGTATCTATGTCAATGATATTAAACTCTATATAATCATCACCAACATAATTTATACGACCATAATCGTTTCCTGTCGCCCAGCGTAAGAAAACATATTGTTGTTCTAGTGATTTTAGTCGGTTTATTAATTTCATTTAACACCCTTCTTACATATACAAGTATATTTTATTATTTTTTTTTGTAAAGTCAAAAATTATTTTAGAGCTTTACTTTGTTCCGCGAATTGTTTAAACAAGCATTGTTTAGTTATATAATCTATATCAGATGCGTTTATCCTTAAGAATTTAAATGCACATACCTCGTTTTTTGAGTCTTCGGTCAAATATCGCTTATGAACAAACTCTACTTTTGTGTTAATTTCCTTTTCAGGGAAATGTATACAAAGTCCTAATTTTGCATATCGTTCCGAAGTAGGATTAAAAATAATCTTCATAATATTTTCATTTTCCGGCATAGGTGTAATTAACAAACTTGCACCATTACCTGAGATATCAAAAGTCTTACAATTTATAACTTTCTTTTCACCGTTGTTAAAATATATTGTCAATGTCACTCCAAGATTAAATCTTGTTCTAAAAAACTCCCTTTGTTGCCGTACCTGAAACTTCTCCGGTGTCTGAATATAACAAAAAACATATGGATCATTTGACACAACTTTGGTAACTTTCGATTCAAAAATAAAAACACCATTGGTACAGTATACTGCAACATTTAACTTCTTACCCTCTTGAGGAAACGTAATTTTTGTACCGGAAGAGATTAAAAGTATAAAATCCTCATTTATCTCTTTTAATTCAATGTCCTCTGTGATAATTGCGCCATCCCACATCATGCGAACATCTTTTACTTCACCAATTCGGGATACTATATCTTTAGCCATACCTACATTTTATCATTATATTAACTCTTTCGCAAGTTAAAACCTATTTCAATTTTTTTAAATAACTCTTTACTCCGCCGGTTATTATCAAATCAGGCTCTAGTGCACAAAATTCATCCAGCATTATCACACCATCTCTTTTATTCCCTGACTCGATAAGCATTAAGCCTTTTAATATCTTATTATATGGGTTGTCTTTTATTTCTATCTCCTTTAATCTTGTATTCAATATTCCCATTTGTTTATAACATTTTACAAGATTTATATAATACTGCAAATTCAATCCATAAAGCTTTAGAGCATTTACATAACAATCCTCTGCCAAATTTGGATATCCAATAATCATATAAGTATCTCCCAAATTGTTATAATAAACAGCACTTGCCTGTGTATTTGGTTCTAACGAGATCGCTATTTTAAACTCTTGTATGGCAGCATAATAAACTCTGTCCTGAAGATAATTTAGTCCAAGATTATTATGAAAATACGCATTTTTTTCCGCCTCGATTGTATATGTATGGGGTTTTTTATACCCACTAGATACAAAAGAGATTAGCAATAAAAATATTACTGAAATTACCTTCTTCATCATAATAGCGAAATTTCCAAGCCTTCTTTTGACATAATTGCATCAGATGACGCATACATTTCAGACAAAGAATCCAATCTTTCATCATTATATGTCGGCTCATAATGGAAAAATACAAGTTTTTTTGCATTAATTTGATTTTTTACCTCTAATGCCATTTCAAAAGTTGAATGACCAAAACCTTGCTTTGGAACATATATATTCAAATAATCTTCCGTTGCATACTGACTATCATGAATTAATACATCACAGCCTTTTGCAAACTTAACCAATTTTTTATCACCACCAGGATAACTTTCTTTATCAGTTGCGTAAACCAAAGACTTACCCTTGTAAGTAATTTTATAAACTAAAACTCCATTCTGAGGGTGAGCATAGGACTTATAGCAAGTTACTATTACATCATCTTCGCCACAATCACCTTCCACCAATTCGTCAACACGCTTTAATACAGGCTCTTGGTTAGGTTTAAAAATAATATAATTTGCTTCGCCCACATTACTTATTTTTAAATTCGCAGCTATATCGCCTAAATCTAACGGAAAGGATTTAGTAAATAAAATATGAGACAATTCTTCCTGCAAAGTTTCGTTATAATTAACTCCGCCAAATAAATTAACTTTTGTAGAAGCTAAATGCAAGGGTTTAAAGAAAGTGAAGCCCTGTATATGGTCAAGGTGTATATGACTCAATAAAATTGTAGCTTTTACAGGAGTTCTATCCGTTATTGTTGTGCCTGATTCAATATATCGCTGCATTAACTCATTACCAAGCTCTATTATGCCTGTTCCTGAATCCAATATTATCAAATGCCCACCTACATTGACTTCTACACAGGCTGTATTTCCGCCATACTTTAAATAATCTGCTTTTGCTACAGGATAACTTCCTCTTACACCTCTAAATTTGACTTTAAATTCTGACATCTTTTTCTTACCCTATTTTTGTATTTCGTATGTTCCTATTCTATCACTTTCTTCACCTTCAAATATTGTTGGGAATATTATTCTCAATTTTGAACGACTTTGAATATCCTTTAACCCAGTTTCTTTATAATACAAGTCTACTATTATTTTGTCTTTTTGTGAATTTACATTAACAATTCTAAACGCATTCGGATATGAACATAACGACGGAGAACTTATAAACAGCAATTTCCCATCCTGAATAACCTTCGATGCGTGATAATGCCCTGACAACCAAATTATTGGACGATTATAGGCATATAAACTTTTTAAAACCTCTGTATCATTCAACAACTTATGACTATCCGATGAGTATGGCTCTAAAACCGGAACATGCGAAAATACAACTAATACATCATTCTTTGGTGTATCTTTAACTTCCTTATCTAACCAGTCAAGCTGTTCATTTGTTATTTCGCCGTTTGCGGTTACCCTGTTTGTTATCATTGTATCCAAGACTATTACTTTAAATCCCTTCTTGGGTTTAAATGAATAGTATGGACTCTGCTCACTAAAATTAAGATTATGAGCACCGACTATCTTTAAATAATCACTTTTAGTAAATTTGCCGTCAAAATCCACATCGTGATTTCCAAACGCAATATACCAAGGCACTCTTAATTCTTTTGCGACAGAAATAAACTCCATTAATTGTGAACTTTTCGGTTCGTTAATCTGGTCACCAGTAAACATAACAAAATCAAGACCTGTAGATGAGTCAACCTGTTTTATTGCATCCTCCAGTAAATTCTTACTATGCTCTAACATTTTATATGATGTATTCTTCTCTGTTACAGATAAGTGCACGTCACTTATTTGAGCAAACTTTAAATTATTTCCGGCCGCTCCGATTACTTGAGAACCTATAAAATAAGCAACTAACAATGTTGCAAAAAAATTAAATGCCTTTGAAAATAAACTTTCTTTCTTTTTATATTTTTGTACCATAATTCCCGATTATACTTTCTTTACTCGAAAAACTCTACAACTATATGATGTAATTTTATTTATTATTCAAATATAAATTATTCGGGCAATTAAATTAACTGCCCGAATAGATATCTTAATTATTAACTTGTTTACTTTACTTTTCCGCTCTTGAGTCAGCAGGTTTTTCAGAATTAACTTCTTCTTTATTACCATCATTTACTTGAGGAGCCACCGTTTTAACTTCTTTTTCTAAAGTTTTTTGCTCGTTCACCTGAACTTCATCTGCTTCGATGTCTTTAAAATCCGCAACTTTTTCATCCTCATCCACTATCATATTCATTTTAAATACTTGACCTTTTTTAAAGACTAAATCATTACCGTATTTATAATATGATAACGGAGTAGCATCAATTGCAGCAACAGCACCTGATTTTAAACGATTGCCTTCTTCGTTTTTATATATTCCCTCTACTACTTGATAACAAGGGCTTATCCCCTGAACTACCATATTGCCGGCTGTCAACACGCCTGTCTTGATAAGTTTTTTCGCTTCAATTTTAGTCAACATATCAAACTTACCTTCAATATGGTAATCAATATCATATTTCTTGCCCTCTAAATCATAAAACGCTATTGGAACAAACACAAATGACGCATCACGTTTTAGGCGTTTAGGTTGTACGACATCAGTAATTTTACCTTCTATAATACTACCTGCCTTTAATATATGCCCGTCTTTTGTTTCTACATCCTCCGCAAGACTGACTTTCCAAGTTTCAGGAGGCTCTGCCGTAGTAAAATTACTCTCTGCAGCTACTTTTATTACTCTTGCCTGCGTAACCGGTGCTAATATCATTAACATCGCTAACATAATTAAACTTTTTTTCATTCTCATCACTCCAAATTTTTTAAACAATTTTCAATATATCACACCAAAGTAGCTTCGGTCAATTTAATCAACTTACTATATTTTTGTTATAAAATAAATCAGAAGGAGAGTAATTGCTTAATGAAATACATAATTATAACAGCCGATGACTTGGGACTTGATATAGCAACTAACCGTGCAATATTTGAAGGGTTTAATGCTGGTACACTTACCGCCTGCTCAATTATTCCTAACAGTGAATCCCTTGATGATGCCGTTAAAAACGTAGTCAAACCTAACCCTACTCTGGATATAGGTATTCAGCTGAATATCACTGAAGGCAAATCTTTAATCACGAATTACGAATCCTATCTTACTTCTAATGACGGTTTTTATAATAACTGCTGGAAGAAACTTCTACTATTTTCAAATAATAACAAGTATCTCGAACAAATTGAAGCAGAATTTGCCGCTCAAATTGAACATATTATATCGCTTGGAATAAAACCGGCTTATTTATGTTCACATCATAATACGCATATAATTCCGCAAATATTTAATATCGTATGCAAACTTGCAAATAAATATAATATAAAGAATATAAGAACACTAACAGAAATCCCATATATTGTTCCTGAACTATATAGACACGTTGAAGGTAACTACATTTCAAGAGTTATTAAGAATATAGTATTCAACACCTCTACCCAAATTATCCAATCTGCACTAAATAATTATGACTTAAATACAAGTGAATATTACCTTGGGACATTATATAACGGTCAGATGGATAAAGATTCTGTATTCTACGGGCTGCAAAAAATACCGAATGATACTTTAACAGAAATTGTATTTCATCCGACAACAAACAGATGGAAACATATGTCATATCTGGAATATAAAACAATAATAAATCAAGAATTTATAGAAAAAATACACTCTGAAGAATATGAACTGTTAACTTGGACGGAGATAACAAACAGTTCAAAAAACGCAGAAGAACCAGAAGAAAAATCAGCAGAAGAAGGAAGAGAAAGAGCATTTAACCAACAAGAAGATGAAACAGCTAACCTCTCCTATCATACATTAGTTTCTCCGGAAGAAACAAATGTAGAAGAAATACACGAAGAAGTTACCGCAGCAGCAGAAAAAGAAGAAAATCCAGAACAAAAATATGAAAACAAACACCGCTATGAAACAATAGTTCACGCAATAAAATTAAGCGAAAAACCAGACGATGAAGAAGAAGCCTAAAAATATGCTTGACATAAAAATATGTTCTTAATAAAATAAACATTGTTGCCGGTATAGCTCAACGGTAGAGCAACGGTTTTGTAAACCGTAGGTTGTAGGTTCGATTCCTATTACCGGCTTTTTTTAAATAACCACTCTAAAAGAGGAATAGACAGGCAGCCGGTCTAAGTTAACTTGAAAGAGCTGTATGACAAGTAAAAGCGCGCAAGCCTTTGTGGCGCAGTGGTAGCGCACTCCCTTGGTAAGGGAGAGGTCACGAGTTCAAGTCTCGTCAAAGGCAAATTTTGAATGAGTGACATAAATGATAATTAAATATGGGTAGGTGGCCGAGTGGCTAAAGGCGACAGACTGTAAATCTGTTCACGAGAGTGTACGGTGGTTCGAATCCACCCCTGCCCACCACTTTTAAAAGAACTCCGTAAGGGGTTCTTTTTTATTGACTTTATAGCGCAGGGGTGGATTTTATCTTTATACGGCACACAGAAACTCCGTTTCTGACTTTGCCTCCCTCTATACAAAACGTGACATTTAGTCACCTTTTGTACAGAGTTCTTCCACCACTTTTAAAAGAACTCCGTAAGGGGTTCTTTTTTATTGACTTTATAGCGCAGGGGTGGATTTTATCTTTATA
>CALURS010000113.1 GCA_944323215.1 Candidatus Gastranaerophilales bacterium
TCTTTGCGCAGCTTCTTCTGTATCAAATACGATTTTACCTACTGCAGCACCAGGAGAAGCGTTTACACCGTGTGCTATTTTTTTTGCTTCTTCCATTGCCTTTGAATCAAAACAAGGTAATAAAATTTGGTTTACTGAATAAGGATCAACCAATTGAATTGCTCTTTCTTTAGTTATAATTCCTTCCTTACACATTTCAACCGCAATTCTTACAGCTGCTGCTGCAGTTCTCTTACCGTTTCTTGTTTGAAGAATATATAATTTACCTTTTTCAATTGTAAATTCCATATCTTGAACATCTTTATATCCGAGTTCAAGTTTCTTTGCTATATCAACATATTGCTTGTACAAATCAGGCATTTCTGTTTCAAGTTCAGCAATAGGTTTTGGAGTTCTAATACCTGCTACAACGTCTTCACCTTGAGCATTTGTTAAATATTCACCATAGAATTTGTTTTCGCCTGTTGCAGGGTTACGAGTAAATGAAACGCCTGTTGCACAATCATCACCCATATTACCAAATACCATTGTTTGAACGTTAACCGCAGTACCGAAGTTGTGGTCAATTTTGTTCATATTTCTGTATGCAACTGCTCTAGGAATATTCCAAGAACGGAATACCGCTTCAATTGCTTCTTGAAGTTGAACATAAGGATCTTGAGGGAATTCTTTTCCTGTAACTTCTTTAATAACGTTTTTGTATACAGGAATTAAAGACTTCCAACCGTCTGCTGATACTTCTGTATCAGATTTAACACCTTCTCTAGCCTTAACTTTTTCTACTTCTGATTCGAAATATTTTTGTCTGTCCATTTCCCAAGCAACAGAACCGAACATTGTTAAAAATCTTCTATATGAGTCATAGCAGAAGCGAGGGTTGTTAGTTAATCTAATCATAGCCTCTACTGTATCATCGTTTAAACCGAGGTTAAGAATAGTTTCCATCATACCGGGCATTGAAACTCTTGCACCTGAACGTACTGATACTAATAACGGATTTGTTGAATCACCGAATTTTTTGCCAGTTTGAGTTTCAACATCAAATAATGCTGCTTTTACTTCATTCATCAAACCTTCAGGCATTTTATTTCCATTGTTAATATAGTCCATACAGGTTTCTGTTGTGATAGTCAAACCCGGAGGTACCGGTAAACCAAGATTTGTCATTTCTGCCAAATTTGCGCCCTTACCGCCAAGAAGATTACGCATATCAGCATTTCCTTCTCTGAAGAGCCATACTCTTTTCTCTGCCATCTATTTCTCCTTTATTTTCTTGTATTACAAAAAAGTTTTATAATTAAAAATCGTAACATAAAGATATTTTTGAAACAAATATTATACAGTATTTTTTAAATAATATTTACATAATCAATTTGAAATATTACAGCAATAGTTCATAATATAGATACAAACATTAAGTATTTGAAAATAAAATCTGTATGCGGTAAAATACCGTAAGGAGGATGGAATGAGAAAATTTTTAATATTGGCAGCTATAATATCAGGAATGGTTTGCAGTGCTGTACAAGCTGCGACACCTGATGAATTGTATGATTATGTTTGGAAATTAATCAACAGAAAATATGTTGATCCTACCAATAACTACCAAGACTGGAACAGTTGGAGATACAAATATAAAAACAAATTAAAAACATTTGACGATTGTTATGTTGCAATTGATACAATGTTAGCAAGTCTCGATGACCCATATACAAGATTTTTAGATGAAAAAGAATTTAATGAAGAAACAACTTCTATAAAAGGGTCTCTAAAAGGAATCGGAACTCAAATCGGTATTAGAGATGGGAATTTGGTAATTATAGCACCTATTGAAAATTCTCCTGCCGAGCTTGCTGGATTGAAAGCGGATGACTATATTCTTGAAATTGACGGTAAAAGCACCAAAGGTATTTCTATAGACAAGGCGGCAGAAAGAATCAGAGGCGAAAAGGGCACTACTGTTAGTCTGCTTATAAAACGCGAAAATGCAGAACCAAAGCTCTATACAATAGTCCGTGATGAAATCGAAATCAAATCTGTTTCTACGAAAATGCCTATAGAGACACAAATTCCTGCTGATATTCAATATATAAGACTAAGCTCGTTTATAAGCAAAAATGCTTCTAATGAAATTCAAACAATATTAAGCAACTGCGGTGATAAAAAGGGTATTATTTTGGATTTACGCTCCAACCCGGGAGGGCTACTCTCTAATGCAATAACTATTTCTGACATGTTCTTAAAAGGCGGAGTAATAGTTAGCACCGTTGACCGTGACAGATACAAAGACACAACAAGAGCAACTTTTGCAAATATAACGGATAAACCTGTTGTAATCTTAATAAACAAAGGTTCAGCTTCAGCCAGTGAAATTCTTAGCGGTGCATTGAAAGATAATCACAGAGCCGTTATTGTTGGAGAACAGTCTTTTGGGAAAGGATTAGTACAAGAAATTAACAAGCTTCCAAACAGCACAGGGATGAACCTTACTATTCAAAGATACCTGACACCAAACGGTACTGATATCAATAAAAAAGGTATTACTCCTGATATCGTTGTCGAATTAACAGAAGAAAATGTTAAAGCTAACAATGATGTTCAACTAAAAAAAGCGATTGAAGTATTACAGGGTATGACATGTATATCACAAAAGAATGGTTAGTACAGGATAAATCAAATGCAAATGAGCCGCTAATTCAGCGGCTTCTTGCATTGAGGGGAATAACAACAGATGAGGATATCCGTGATTTTCTAAACCCCATGGAAACAACTATTACTCATCCTAACGCTTTCTGCGGTATGGTGACTGCTGTTGACAGAATTGTTCTGGCTATAAAAAATAATGAGCCTATCCTAATCTATGGCGATTTTGATGCTGATGGCGTAACATCTACTTCACTTCTTTTAAGAACTCTAAGAGAGCTTAATGCAAATGTTGATTATTATATCCCAGACAGAGAAAACGACGGGCACGGACTTAATACAAAAGTTCTCGTGAAACTTATGACTCAAAAAAAGCCTAAATTGTTTATCACTTGTGATTGCGGTATAAGTAACGTAGAAGAAGTAAAGTTTATAAAAAGTTTTCAAAAAGATGTAATAATAACTGATCACCACGAAGCTCCTGATATTTTACCTGAAGCTCTCGCTATTATAAACCCTAAAGCACCCTTCGCACTTGATGAAAGGCTTACGGCTTCACAAATTAATCATCTTACAGCACTTGCCGGTGTTGGCGTTGCGTTTAAGCTTGCTCAAGCTTTACTTGAAAGATTTAACAAGCTTGAATTTATATATGATATATTGCCTTACGTTGCAGTTGGTACCGTTGCTGACGTTGTTCCTCTCATTGGTGAAAACAGATATTTTGTACTTAAAGGATTAGAATTAATACAAGAAGGTAAAAATTACGGGATTAAGAGATTATTAGAAGTAGCTGGATACAACCTTGATAACGGTTTAACCGCTGAACAAATTGCCTTTGGCGTAGCACCAAGAATTAACGCTTCAGGTAGACTTGATACGGCAGAAGCAGCTTTAAAATTAATGGTTACTGATAATAAACAAGAAGTCGAGCTTTCAATTATTACTTTAGAAAATTTCAATAAAATTAGACAAGAGCTAACTTCAAACACTTACGAGCAAGCTCTTGAAATGCTAAAAACTAAAGGCAATTACAAGAATGCAATTATTTTATATAATCCCGAATGGCACTTGGGGATTATCGGAATTGTAGCATCTAAACTTGTAGAAACATTTTATAAACCTGTATTTTTAATGACATATTCCGAAGATACAAAACAAATAAGGTGTTCTGCACGGAGTGTTGAAGAAGTTCCTTTGTATGATATGATTTCAAACATTTCGCCGCTGCTTGATACTTATGGCGGGCACACAATGGCTGCCGGACTTGCCTTCTCTATAGAAAAAACCTCTCTTGAAGAAGTAACTGATGGGCTCAATAAAACGATTGACGAATTCTTAGGCGATAATCAACTCAAACCGACTCTTAAAGTCGATTTGGAAATTACTCCTGACGATATAGATGTAAACCTCGTTAACGATATTTCCAGACTTGAACCCTTTGGTGCAGGAAACCCTACACCTGTTTTCATTATGAAAAATCTTCAAATAAAAGATAAAAAGTTAATGGGGGCAAATAAAGACCACTTAAAGCTAACAGTACAATCAGGAGAAAAAACTTTCGACTGTATAAGGTGGTCAATGGGTGATATCGCTCTTGCAAAAGGTGACCCTTTGGATATCGCATTTTCACCACAAATTAATGAATTTAACGGAAATATTAGTATCCAACTCATACTGAAAGATATTCACTCCGAATACCTTAAGGCGGTTGAGGAACCTTCCATAAAAATTTACGACCATAGAAAGAAAACAAATATCCTTAATATGGTAGAAGAATACGTCAGAGATTCTAAAACTAAAATTTCAATTTTTGCAGAAAATAAAAACATTATTGAAGTGCTAAAACCTTATCCAAATCTATCATCGAGAATAACCTCAAGAATAAATATTCCAAACTGCGACGGTATAATGTTTTTTGATTATCCTGCAAATGAAAATGACTTTAATAAGATAATAGAAAAAGCTGCACCAAAATCTATTCATTATATGAAATACGATTATATTAAATTTGATATTCCAAAGATTTTAAAAACCTTTTCAGGAATGATAAAATATGCAATCAACAATAAAGATGGAGAATTTAATATTATAGGGTGCGCAAGTTTTCTATCGATTTCAGAAGATTTGGTCAGGATAACCCTTGAATTGCTTGCTGATGCTGGTGTAATTGCCATTGAAGGAATTGACGAAGATAAATACATAATAAACTTACAAGATAAAAATATGGACAAAAGTCTTACAAGTTATCCAAAATACAAAGAATTTTTATCAGAAATAGATAATATAGAAACTTATCGTAAATCATTGATGAAAAAAGAACTCTAACAAAAACAGAGGGGAGAGCTTTATTATGAAATTAATCAAAATAATTTTTTGCATACTGTGCTTAATGGTTTCAATAAATATTGCAAACGCAAACTTATATGACAATACAGAAAATATCTTGAAGCGTGAACTTGAAACTCATTCACTTGTTGTAATTAAAAACGGATATGTAAATTGGTATGACGGACGAGGCATAAAACCTTTATTAAATTACCTTAAAACAGGAAATTTTGAAAATGCTTATGTCGGAGATAAAAAAATTGGAAAAGCATCTGCTTTATTACTTGTATATGGCAAAGCAAAACAAGTTTATACACCAATGATATCAAGACCTGCGATTGAAGTATTTGAAAAATACAACGTAAACTACACCACTGAACAAATAGTTGATAACATTATGAATAGAACGCAAACAGGACTTTGTCCTATGGAAAAAAAGGTTAAAAATATTGACTCCCCGGAAAAAGCGTTTAGAGTTCTAAACAAGCGTTAATTTTCTGCTTGTGATTCTTTAATTTTATTATACCCTTTTTGACCTGCCCAATATAATGAATTTATAATGAGTTGAGGAATAAATGCCAAAAGCCCTATGGCAATTCCCCAGTTCTTAACAGAACGCCAATTAAGCTTTTTATTTTTAAGACACTCCAGAGCTTTTTCTAGTGTAAAAGTATTTTTATTATTAGCTTTTGCGTTAGTAATACTCTCTGTAATAGAACTAATCACTCTGTCAAGATTTTCTTGATTTTTAAAAAGTTTTTTCTGCGAATAAACACTATATCCGGCACCAGCAGCAGCACCTAAAGCACCCCAACCCAAAGAATCTACAATCGGATTAGAAGCTAACAGATATGGAGAAGCATTTTTTTTCTCATTATTTATTAATTTGTTATCTGGTATCTTCTGATTTTGAGTCGGTTTTATGATAGTATCTATAGGCATTTAAAATCTCCTGCACTAAAAACTTGTACTGATATAAAACTACTAAACAAAATAATTGTCACCTTTTTAACAAAAATTTACAAAAAAAATTCTAAACTTGTCTTAAAAAAAAATTTGACAACTTGTACAAATAAAACAAGCTTTTAGGTTGGGGACTACCCAACAATTTGTCTTGAAGATTCGCACTACTTTCCCACTCCCAAGCTTGGAGATGGGGTAAATGG
>CALURS010000114.1 GCA_944323215.1 Candidatus Gastranaerophilales bacterium
TGTATTCATACGAGGAATGATATATTGGCAAGTCAGAATACTATACATCCAACAGATAATAGGGTCTTCAGTATAAGGGAACTTATGCTGATGATGTCTGTTCCATCTTCATTTGTTTGGACAGATATCCCCTTTTCTGAATTGAATAGGATGTCTCTTAAAGAAAAAGAAAACTTTTTGAAAAAAGAGGAGATAAATATCAGGCAAAATCTGGGAGAAGCTGTCCCTACAGTAATTTTTCAGCAAATAGCTCATAAGATAAGATGGTTCATTCATAAACCAATGCTATCAGAACAAGACATAAAAGCTTTAATAACAAAAAAATCTCTTGTAAAACAAGAGAATCTATTAGCCTTTATTAAAGGGAGCCATTACTATAGCTTTGCAGACTTATCAAAGATTGCAGAATTGTCTAATGCTCAAAGGGATGATAATGCTGCATATTATACGCGTCAGGACATTTGTTATACAATTGTAAAAAGTTTGCCTGATGCAAAAGAGTTTTCAGAACTTAATATTTTGGAGCCTTCGATAGGTGTGGGAAACTTTTTACCAACGCTTATTCAAAAGTATTCCAATGTTCCTGTTGTGAATATTGATGTTGTGGATATTGGTGCTAAAAGTATAGCTGTATTGAAAGAACTTGTAGATAAAATAAATATACCATCAAACATTCATATCACCTATATCAATGCAGATTTTTTACTGTATGACTTTGAGAAAAAATACGATATTGTAGTAGGAAACCCGCCTTATAAGAAGTTGGTTAAGGAAAAAGCATTGTTGTCAAAGTATAAGGAAAATGCTTGTAATAAAGATACTAACAATATATTTTCTTTTTTCATAGAGAAAGCTATGAAAATAGGAAATGTTGTTTCATTGATTGTTCCAAAAAGCTTGATAAATGCTCCGGAATTTAATTTGACTAGGTCTCTTATGAAAGATGTCAGTGTCAGCAGAATTATTGATTTCGGAGAAAAAGGTTTTAAGGGAGTTAAAATTGAGACTATTTGCTTTATTGCTGATGTGAGAAAACGGCCTCAGGATACAGTTGTTGAGTCATATATAACAAATGAAGTGAAAAGTCAAAAACAAGATTATTTGATGGATCAACATTTTCCTTACTGGTTGATTTATAGAAATGAATTATTTGATAATGTGGCCAGTAGGATGGTTTTTAATGTGTTTAAAGTATATAGAGATCGTGTTATAACGAAATCTCTTACGAAAGAGAGAGGCGAGATAAGAGTTTTGAAGTCTCGTAATATTGGTAATAATGGGATAATAAATATTCCAGGCTATGACTGTTATATTGATGATATTTCCGGATTAGATGTCGGAAAATATCTAAATAACACCAGATGCGTTCTTCTTCCGAATTTAACATATAATCCACGAGCGTGTTTTTTGCCCCAAGGCTGTATCGCGGATGGCTCTGTGGCAATTCTTTCATTACAGAATGATACAGAGACAATAACAGAAAACGATTTGGCTTTTTATGCAACTGAAAGCTTTAGTAAGTTTTATGCGATTGCTCGTAATATGGGGACGCGTTCGCTTAATATAGACAATAATTCTGTTTTCTTTTTTGGAAAGCTCAAATAATTATTTAGACCATGAGAGATATTATAAATGAACATTTGCGTCAATATGATTTGGATATTAGAAAGACTCATGATGCCAGGTATGTTGATCAAAAATGTACTCCAGATATTGTATGCTTTATTGCAGATTGTGTAATGAATATGGTTGCAACAAAGCCTATTTTTGTTATAAATGATATTTGGGAAACACAGTATTTCATACAAAATACAAGAGTTATTTTTAATAAACCGTGGGCAAATGATAAATCAGCGTATAACGAATATAACAAAGTATTATCACAGCCGCTGAAATTATTGGCATATGCACACGTTCTTCATGTTGATATAATTCAAGGATCATTGACGTTTTCTGTAGAAAATGAGACGTTGTTGGACTATATTTCAAGGAAAGACCGAAATGCATATAACTTTTTGTATTGCTATTTTTGTAAAGTACTTTCAGACAGCGGATTTATGAGATACATGGAAGAATACAGGTCGAATTATGTGAGTGATTTGGATGCTGCTAGAAGTAGATTATATGAGAAATATAGGATGCTTATATCGGGGAATACTCCAACACATTCTCGTCTTGATATAAATCGTATGTTTCATAAAGTCTTTAATGTGTATGCCGTGGAAAATCATATTCCCGGAAGCAGAGGAAAATATCCTGCTAGTTATTCAGATTTGATGTATAATAGAAAGAATTGGCGTGACACAGATAAAGACAAATCGGTTACAAGACAGCAGGCGTTGAGTAGAGATATGGAAGAAAAGCAAGAGATAATAAATAACTATTACGTACAAAAAGCGATTGCATTAATTCGGAAGATTCAGAGGGAAAGTGAAGTTCACGATGCTTGGGGAAATGGTGCGGCAACTCAGGTTCATCACATTTTCCCCCGTTCTCAATTCCCGCAAATTGCACATTACGTTGAGAATTTGATATTGCTTACGGCAACTCAGCATAATACAAAAGCTCATCCAGATAATAACACACAGTTAATCAATAAAGATTATCAGTTGGTTTGTTTATTGGCCAAAGCGGATACCATAGAAAAATCTCTATTGCAGGTTGGTGATAGGTTTTATCGAAAAGAATCATTTATTTATGTGATTAATGTCGGCTTGCACTCTGAATTAAGTGTTAATCTTACATTTAGTGAAATAAAATCATTATTGATCCGCATTTATAATGCTGCTTAGTGAATATTGTAATGAAGAAATTGACTGAAATAAGAGTAATTGATTTGTTCTGCGGAATAGGCGGCTTATCTAATGGATTTGTACAAGAGGGCTTAAATGTAGTCTCAGGATATGATTGTGATGCGTCATGCCAGTATGCATATGAAATAAATAATCATGCTAAATTTCATAATGTAGATATTACGAAAGTAGAAGGTGAAGATCTTAATAAAGAGTTTGGAAATTGTTTGAAAATACTTGTGGGTTGTGCTCCTTGTCAGCCTTTCTCACCGTATAGTTTTAAGGTTAAGCGTAAAGATGAAACAAAAGTTAATTTGTTGTATACATTTTCGCGGCTGATAAAAGAAACTCAACCTGTTATCGTTTCAATGGAGAATGTCCCTCAATTGGTGGACTTTGATAAGTCAAGTATATTTTCTGATTTCTGTTATGAGTTAAAATCATTAGGTTATAACATCTATTATACGATAGTCTTTTGTCCTGATTATGGTATTCCTCAAAGACGTAAGAGATTAGTCTTCTTAGCGTCTAAATTGGGAGAGATAGAATTAATACCCAAGACACATACTCCTCAAAATTATGTTACTGTTAGGGATGCTATAGGTGATTTGCCTCCTATTTCTGCAGGTGAATATAGTAGTGAAGACCCGTTACATAGGGCAAGAAAATTATCACCATTAAATTTAAAACGTATACAGCATACAACAGAGGGTGGAAGTTGGAAAATGTGGCCAGACGATTTAGTGTTGGATTGTTTTAAGAAGAAAACAGGGAGATCATATGGAAGTGTTTATGGCCGAATGAAATGGGACGAACCAGCACCCACAATGACAACTCAATGCACAGGTTTGGGTAATGGAAGGTTTGGACATCCAGAACAAGACAGGGCGATTTCACTGCGTGAAGCTGCTATTTTTCAGACATTTCCTACTGATTATAAATTTTTTCAATCTATTGAAACTATGAATCCGTCAGTAATTTGCAGACATATAGGAAATGCTGTTCCTCCTATGTTGGGGCGAATTATTGCGAAAAGTATAAAACAACATTTAAATAAATACGGGCTATGGCAAGAAAAAAATTGACAGACGAAGAAATCAATAAAATAGAGTATGAAATATCAACAGAGAGCATACCCTATATATATGACACAAAGGAGTATCCTGTAGAAGTAATAGTTCAAAAATATGATAGAGGGCAGATTTTTGTTCCTATGTATCAGAGAAATTTTGTTTGGACAAAAAGGCAGCAGTCTCGATTTATTGAGTCTGTTTTTCTAGGAGTTCCCATTATGCCATTTTTAGTTTCTGTTTCTGGTGAAGAAGCTGAACTTGAAATTATTGATGGATCTCAAAGAATACGTACTTTAGTTGATTATTGTACGAATAATTTGAAGATTGTTGGACTTGAAAAGCTAAAAACTCTCAATGGAACAATGTTTGAAGATCTTCCGGAGTCTCGTAAAAATAAATTTTTGTTGCGAGATTTTCGTTTCCATGTTGTAACAGAAAAAGCGGATGCGGAAGTTAGAGCTGATATTTTTAACAGAGTCAATACAAGTTCTAATAAACTGTCGGCAAGTGAAACTCGAAAAGGTGTTTATCAAGGCCCTTTCTATGATTTTATTCTAGAATGCGCAGCAGATGCAACTTTCAGAAAAGTATGTCCGATTTCAAGATCTAAAGCTGATAGAGGCGAGTACGAAGAATTAGCATTGCGTTTCTTTGCATTTTCTGAGTCATATTTGAATTTTAAGCATGATGTTGCGCCATTCCTTGATGACTTTGTAAAAAAACATAAAAATAATTTTGATAGAGAAAGATTGAGACGAAATTTTGATCAGGTTATGCAGTTTGTTGAGCAAAAAATGACTCCTTTATTTTTTGCGAGAGCTGGTAGAGAGAATGCGACTCCTCGAGTAAGGTTTGAGGCCTTATCCGTAGGCATATTTTTAGCATTGCAGCAAAAACCACAATTGTCTCCTGATAATTTTAATTGGTTGGAATCAAGAGAATTCAAAGACTTGACGACCTCCGATGCTAGTAATAATCAAGGTAGATTAAAAGCCAGAGTGGAATTCGTCAGAGATTGTCTTCTTAATGAAAATTTAAAATTAACATATGATAACGACTAAAGAAGAGTACAAAAAACGATTATCCGAAGTTGAATTGTATTTTAAGACGATACAATTGTTAGATAATGGTCAGTGCTCAATTGTTTGTAAAGATATAAGTGGAAATGTTTCAACGAATGATATTGATCAGGAGTTGTCCAAGATATTAAAAGCTAACGGTTTTCTGCTTCTATATAACTTAATAGAGGCTACAGTACGTAATTCTATCGTAGCCATATTTAATTCCATAACTACTGATAAATTGACATATAAAAGTTTATCAGAGAATTTGAAAAAGTTATGGGTTAGACAGGAGATTAAAGAAATTCGAGATTTTAACCAGTCAAAGAATAAGATATTTGAAATATCTGAGAAAGTATTAAATGATAGTTTATTAGATTTCAAGATTGAATGTGTCAATATAAGTGGTAATATTGATGCTCAGTCAATAAGGGATATAGCAAAGCAGTTTGGCTATGCAGAGACATCCAATGGGAGAGATTTGTTAACAATCAAAGAGAAACGAAACAAATTAGCACACGGTGAGTTTACTTTCTCAGAAATAGGGAAAGAATATACTGTCGGAGATTTGATTAAGTTAAAAACGGATACTGTTAGTTATATTGAAGATGTTTTAAAAAATGTAGAGAATTTCATCCTAGATAAAAAGTATAAGAGTGTTTGATTGGGAACAATTTGGGAACAACCTCAAAAACAAAAAGAGTTAAGTAATTGATTATTCAATACTTAACTCTTTTTGTTGTACCCGGAGCCGGGGTCGAACCGGCACATCCTTTCGGACATTGGTGTTTGAGACCAACGCGTCTACCGATTCCGCCATCCGGGCTTGAACCGATACAGGTTGGCAAAGGTATTACAAATTGCCTGAAAAAGCAAGAAGAAAAATCTTGGAAAGGAAAAAATAAGGTATGTGATACGCAGTCTCCTGGAAATTATCATATAAAATGCGGACGGGGAATGCGGATTTGAAAAATTTTGCTATCTTTGGAAATACAAGTCGTAAAGACCGGATAATGACCATATAAGATATTTGCAGCATCCATTATCATAAAATGGAGTTTTTTATTAACCTTTAACCTTGTTTTTTATGACTGAATTGAAATCCGGCCTTATTTTGGGCGAAGACG
>CALURS010000115.1 GCA_944323215.1 Candidatus Gastranaerophilales bacterium
AAATAATAAAAAACATAGAAAAAGAAGGGAAAAATGATGGTAAAATATCTTGGGGTAAGAAGTTATTAAATTTAGGAAAAGGTGCATTAAATTTAGTAACAGATTTATTTTTCGACGAAAACGGGAAATTTAGTTTAAAGAAAACTTTAACAACAGCAGTAGTTGGCGGAGCGTTAGCTGCAGCGGCATGTTTAATCCCCGGAGCTGGTGTAGTCTTAGCGGGTGCAGCCTTGGCAACAGGTGCATTTACCTTAGGAAAGGGAATAGTAAAAGCAAATACAGCTAAAACAGATGAAGCCGCAGAAAAAGCTTGGCAAGGGATAGGTTCTGGTGCAGCTCAAACGGTGTTTGCGGCAGTGGGTGTAAAAGCCTTAGGCAAGTCGTCAGCAATGAAGCTTGGAGTTGAGGCTCCAAAATGGTATAGACCTGATCAAGCGATAAAATTATCTATGGATGTTGTCCGTCAGGATGTAAGGACCGCTGGCGGTTATGGAAAATTAGTAAGTCAAAATCTGGGTAAGGCAAAAGTATCAATGGACAAAGCCTTGAACAAGAAATTAGATAATGTATCATATTATGAAAATAAATATTCAAAGAATATAAAAAATTTAGAGAAGGATGTTCCATCAGCTGGGGCAGAATACAGACAGTATGCAGATGACATTTTAGCAGCATATAAGAAAGTCTATGGTGCAAAAAATGAAGCGGAATATATGCAAGCAATGACAGAGTTGCAACAAGCATCAAGCAGAGCACAAGCATATAGAAGTAGCAATGTACTTACGGAAGAGGCAGTTGCGGCATATGATAATATTATAAAATTATCAAAATCACCAGTCCCGAGTAGAGCGTATGCAGTTCGAACCAGCAGGCTATATGGTGGTGATTATATTCAAAAAATGACTGATCTTGATACCAAAATAAATAATTTAAAAGGATTGGGTAATGCAGCAACAGCTGAGCAAAAATTCCAATTGAGAATATTAACCAGAATGAAAGCAGCATATAGAAGTTTATATAATGCAAATAGTAAAATCAGGCAAGAGCAAGCATTAGCACGCTTTGAACAAATCAAAAACGAGGCTTTATCAGAAATGCAACGAGTAAGAAATGCATCAGGCACTACAGCAGATAGAATGAAAGTTTATAACGAATTATTGCAAACAGTAGATGATAATTTATTAAAAGCTGGCAGCATAGTAGAGTACAGAGCGGCAGACTTAACCAGAGCGGCGAATGTATTAAAGAACCAGAAGTCACTGTCATCAGATAAAGCAGAAGCAAGAAGATTTATTAATAAATATTTAAGTAATACGCCGGCAGATGATGAAGCATATATAAGTGCAGTAGACGATATAATATCAAATTTAAAATATGAGCCTAAAATTTCAAGGACACAAAAAGTACTTAATTGGATACCAAAGAAAACAGATGCAATTAAAAGTAGAGCAAAATTTGGTTGGTCAGTTGCAAGAATGCCGGAAACGTTAGTAACATCAACGGTACAAAGAGAATTTAATGATCAAAGTGTTTGGGCAAAATATGGGGAACTTAACACTAACTCTGCACTAGTAGCAAAACGCCAAGCGGTCAATGAATATATAAATAAGTTAGAAAACGCAAGTTCTCAATTAAATTCAGGTAATATAATTAATATATCAGAGCTATAAATGTAAGATGGAAAAAGTGTTCTACTTTATAAGTAGAACACTTTTTTATAAATAAAATTCAACTAAGCGTTAGTTCTAAGATGTTTATGAGCGTTTTTGTTATGGGAATGGTGGTTATGGTTGTGATTGTGTTGAACATTTCCATCATTTTTAGATTTATTAACAAAGTAATAGATGCCCCCACCGATGATAGCAACTGAAGCAGCAGTAATAGCACCTATTTTACCATACTTAGCCCAAAAACTTTTAGAAACATTAGTTATCGGAGTTTCCGGCGGTGTAGGAACGACTGGCGTTGCTTGATTAGCTAAAGAATTTAAGTGTTCTCTTAATTTATGAAGGAAAGAAGTACTATATTTTTCTTTGTCCGGATTAGCTGAGGTTCTAAAGATGTCTTTATATAATTCAGCAGATGATTTGCCCAATCTTGTTAATAAATTATTGTTTTCCCAACCAGTTTTGAGGTTAAGTTGATTTTCCATAATTTTCATTCTTTGAGCTTTAGTAAGAGCATTAGCTCTTTCGATACAAGAAGCAACCCCAACAGCAAGAATAATAGAACGATACTTGTCAATTAAATCATCAAATGCTTTTTTATGTTCAGGGTTATGGTCAACATATTCTTTTAAGCTTACAGGCTTATCAAGATTTGTAGCAAAAGTAGAAGCTGCACGATTGTCTTTTTCTGTTTGGATTTTATTAATTAATTTTTGTTTATCTTCTTTCCACTTGTCTCCAATTCCCAGAGTTTTAAACTGGTTAATATCGCCTTCTGAGATATAGTAACCAGTAGCAGTTTTGAAACTGGTAGCAATATCTTTTTCTTCTTCAATATCAGGATCGAAGTTCTTGTCAGCCATACCTTGAGCGTTAGTAGCAGTAAGTAGAGCTAAGAATTGCATAGTTTCAATATCGGTTAATTCGCAAGGTGCTTCTCTTGATGGAAGAAGTGCCATTTCAGCAATAGATGCCAGTATTTTGTTAGGAGCAAAAGCCTCCATGAAACTAAAGTGTCCGGGATATTTTTTAGCCATTTTATCTGCCTGAGCCAAAGTCTTATCAGAATATTTAGTTCCAGGAGCTTCTCCGCCCAGAATTAAAATACTGTTTTCAGCTTCGTCAGGATGAGCTTGGCAATATCTATCAAAAGCATCCATAACTATATCAGGTGATTTTTGAGAATCCAATCTTCCCCAAGATACATAAACTTTAAGTTTACTTAGTCTTTCAGGATCCTCTAATAATTTTTCATCAATATTACCTATTAAGTTCACATTCCAATTCGGTCTTCCTGCAATAATAGTATTGTAAAGCTCTTTGTCTTTGTCTTTTAGGATGTTAAATTTTTCGGTAAATCTGTTTAACACTTCTTTTTTGTAGGTGTTTTTTGTTTCCATAAAGTAATCATAAGCATCTTCAGGAACAGTATATTTACCATCTTCTGTTTTTGTAAACTTAGCAGAATCAAGTTTTTGAAGCGGATGAAGTTCATCAGCTAAAGCTTTAAATTCATCCCCCATAGCGTTAAGTTTTTGTTTTGCTTCATTAACGCCCGCTTCAAGGTATCCGTTCATGCCAAGAAATCCTTTAAAAATATGGAAGTTAGGATCTTCAAACGGGTTCATAATCCCGATAGCTAAATGGTTATCAACCAAGCTTTTCCAGTCATCTCTAAGAGCGGTAGGGATATTTGTATTATTCGCTAAATCCATAGCATAACCGTGAGAAACAGTATTTAATCCATTCATATATTCGCTTTTTCTTAAGTTAAAAGCAATCTTGGTAGGGTTGAAAGATCCTGCACCATCTTTGAGTTCAGGAATATATTTTGCAAAATACTCATTAAGTGTGCCGTTTTCTTCAGCCGCAATATATTCAGGATCAGCTTTTAGTTTAGTTATTTCATCAGCGGTAAGTCCAAGGTTAAGAGCCATGTCTAACCCTCCGCATTCACCGGTATATCCAAGCCTCAAATTGTGTATAACATAAGAAGCTGTAACCCTTTGAGGATCGAATTCAGGGTTTCCTTTTATGGCTTCATCTCTCATAAAGGAAATTGTATAAGCAGTTTGTGAGTCAGAACAAACAACTGTACCTGCATCAAACTTTTCGCCATTACCTGTTGCAACGGCATCGCAAATTTCTTTTTTAAAGTCTACAAAAGCTCTGTTATTCTCTGCATAAGGGCGAGGTTTATACTTGCTGAATTCATCCGGATTTATAGTCTTGTCAGAAGAATAAGATCCATCATCATAAGGAACTCTAAATTCAGCGGTACCTTTAGAATAAATAAAGAAATGGTTTCTTTTTTTATTAGTTACAGGATCATTAGGTAATTCTTTTAAATCATAATCAACTATTTTACCATCCTTTATAACAGGTTCAGCAGACATAGCTTTAAAGCACATAATCTCTTGTTCAGGTTGTTTACCATAAATAACGTTTTTAGATGCAATTTTCTTTAAAACAATAATATTTTTGCTTTTTAAATTGTTGCTGAGATTAGTGGTTGTTTCCTCATTAATATTTTTCTTATCAGGATCGAATTTTACATAGAAGTATTGACCTTTTAGGCTAGGATAAGGACAATTTTCTTCGAATTTAAAGGGTTCAATTTTACCGGTATATTGTCCAAATCCGTTATAATCTTTTCTACCTCTGTAGTAAGGTTGAACGATACAAGATTCTACACCCGGCATTTTTTCATAGTAGCTCATAACATTAGCAACGCCACCCTTTTTGTCATAATCAGGGAATTCTGCACCATAAAAAATAATGTGATCAGGTCTGCCTTTAAAACTTACGATATTGTTTTGCAAGCTTTGCAAAGAATTTGTTTGATTGATTTTGGAATTTGTATTTGATTTATAAATTGATTTTTGCACATCTACGGTGCTGATTGAGTGTAGCCTCATTCTAACCTCCTGATATAAATATAATAAACACTTCTTTTCTAGTATAAACCTGTGAAAAAATTTTTTTGTGTAATTATGAAGAAATATTAAGATAAATATTTAAAGCATGACAATTTTTATAAAAAAGAATACTTTATATATATAAGGTTAGAAAAATCGTAGGTAAAGGTATATGATAGTTTCGGGAAATGTTCCTGTAACGAATTATCCGGAGATGTCGAGCCAGAAATTATCGACATTAGGCAGTAGAGCAATAAATGGATATTCAAGTGTAATACAGGAAAAGAAAAGGCAAAAAGCAAGAATAAAATACAAAAAGGTAAAAGCATCGGATTTGCTAATTGCACCGGATGGTTTACCAGACGAATATTATGCACAAGAAAAAGAAGAAGGTTTTACAATTTTAAAAGGTGTAAAACAATATTTACGGATAATTCCTGAAAGCAAGAATGAAGGGAACTTTTTTGTATCTGGAGTTGGTGGCGAAGAAGAAAAATCAAAATATTTTTCAGATGTATATTTAATACAAGATATAGAAAGTCCAACGCCAAGGGAAGGAGCAGGAACAGAAGCGATTCAGGGTTTGGTCGAAAAAAGCATGCTCGATAATAGTACAAATGGAAGAATTATATTATATATAAGACCTATATCGATAGAAGATACAAGTGTACAGTTTTTCTATAAGTTGGGATTTAGATCAACGGATGAGGCATGGAATAGAAAAGTAGAAGAATCTATCCGAGATAACTTAGTTGAAATAGAAATCAGCAGTTGTTATATGTATTTGCCTAAAGAGAATATACCAAAAGTACTAAGATATGGTCAGTTATTTTAAAAGGAAGAACAATAATAAGATGATAAAGGCATGCGTAATAACACCTCAAGTTGCGAGTGGTCCAAGTATAGAATTAAAAGAAAAAAGAATAAGCATGGAAGATTCTCGCATGCGTTCACGAAGTAATGAGGCAGAAATAAATAAAAAGGTCGCAAAATACAGGAATCGAAAAGGTGAGAAAACGCCTGTAGCAGTTAAGTTTGCAGGTGTTGCCTTGTTGTTAAGTATATTAGCCGGAGTAGTAAAATATAAAATAAAGAAATAAATGTTGACAATGAAAAATGCCCGTGCTAGAATATTAATTGCGCCGATTAAGCTAATCTGTCAGGCGCAGATAGCGGGATTGCCCGTTATTTAAATACACTAGATCGAAATATAAAATAAGCAAAATTGGAGGCTCTCCGTCTGTGGGTTGAGTCCTACAGGTCGGAGAAGTGACTCTGATGAAGATGTTATTCTTGATTTTGTGATTTGTGAATAAAAAAAGATGTTGACAAAAAAAATTGATGGAATAATATAGAATATGTTGAGTCGAAAGGGATTCAACGCGGGGAAGCGAAAAGCTTTCTAGAGACACGGCCAGAAATAAGCGACACAAATAGAATAAATAGCGAAGAATGGATGTG
>CALURS010000116.1 GCA_944323215.1 Candidatus Gastranaerophilales bacterium
TATAATAAGACTTTTTATTTTTTATTTGATTAAACTCGTCACTTGACAATCCTACAATTAAATAATCTCCCAAAGCTTTTGCACGCTTTAATAAATTTATATGTCCATAATGCAATAGATCAAATGTACCATAGGTTATAACTTTTTTCATCTCTTTTCCTTTTTTATGACTATTTCAGCAAGTAGTTCAAAAAACTATTCTTATTTATTTGTGCCTTTGTTAAATTTTTATACCTTAACTTATGTATAAAAGAAAATTCTTTAATATTTTCAAAAAGCTCTTCATTATAATCTTTCTCTAGCATCATCTGTAATAAATGAGGGTTTCTATTATTTTCAGATATCATCTTTTCAAATATTTCTCTTGATTTTTTATCATTCATTATAATTAAAGTAAGCAATATATGAAAGATAAAATAATTTATAGCATAATCTTCATACATCCAATACTCTAACAACAAATTCATTAAACATACCAAGACTCGATTATTAGGCTTATCTGTCACGATAAACCAACTAGAGCCTGTCGTCATCGTAGATAAATAACTTGGAACATTTATCAACTCGCTGAATAATTTTTCTGATGGGACTTTAGGATTTTGAAACCAAGTAGCATTTTTAAAATAGAACAATTCTGAATTTAAAATTTCACTTGGTATCATTTTTGTAAGCAAACAAGTTGCATCTATCCACACTCCACCATATTTAGTTAACAGAAACAAACGAACTAAATCCGAAAAATTAGCAAAACAAATTTCACCGGATTTATAACGTTTTAGTATATAATCAGGAATATCAATATAACTTTTATAATTTTGTTCTGTAATTATAATTTGCTTGTCAGGATAAAATTCTCTAACACTGCTCAAACATTTTTTAACAAGCTCTGGAGCTTTATCTTCACCTTGCCACCACATTTGCCATATTTTATTTGTATTTTTTCCATCACTTTTTATACAATGATTTTCTGGCTTATCCAACACATACAAATATTTTTTCAAATAGTCGTAATATTCAATATTTATATCCTTTGACTTACCTTCTGACAAATCTTGCTTATATATTTTATTTATCAAATCTACACAAGCTTTAGATGCTATTCCTCTATCATAACAATTCCGCTCGTGAATAAATTTTTCTAATTTATTTAGATAATCTGTTTTATCAAAGTTTTTTATATTAGAAATCATATCTTTATTAGTATAAGCAATAGGAGCAAAAAGATTTTTAATATCTAAATAAAAACCTCGCTCTTTATAATAATCTTCTATATCATTAGCATATATAAATGCCGGTTTCTTCAAATACATATAGTCAAAAATAGCACTTGAATAATCTGTAATTAAAGCGTCTGCAATAAGTAATAATTCTTGCGTATCAGGATACTTAGTAACATTAATAACATTAGGAAATTTTTTAGTAATTGCAGTTGCCTTTTTAAGCATATTTGGATGAAGCTTTGCAAGAACAATATAATCACTACTAAATCTCTCTTTAAGAGCATTTTGTATTTCATCAAAATCTAAATCATAAACATCAATAGTTTTAGAATCTCTAAATGTAGGAACATATAATAATATCTTTTTAGAATCAGGAATATTTAATTTAGACTTAATTTCCGAGATTTTGTTATATTTTTCTTCTTCACTTAGGAAAAATATGTCATTTCTAGGATACCCAACATTTAAAAAAGCCTTATCATACCAGAAACAATTCTTAAGAATATTAGCATCAAACTCGCTTGGAGAAATTAAATAATCAATCATTTTAGAATCTGATTTAGCCTTACAAATATATTTTTCATAACCCTTATTAGCTATGTCTCCTTCAATTTTCTTAATGCCCAGATAACCATGCCAAGTTTGTATATAAACTTGATTATATCTTTTCTTCAAACCTTTTTTAATATAATAATTTAATCTTGAATTAGAAATCCAAAACTTTGCTGAACGCAACTCTCTTAATGCCTTATAAGAATTTGATTTAACAAGCTTAATATTCGGTGGGAAATTTTGTTTCTCTTTTTTAGGATCCTTTACCAACCAAACCATTTTATATGGAAGATTTTGCCGTATTATTTCTTCTGCAATATATTTAGGATTACAACCATATGACTTATTTGTAAAATTAACAAAAACAATTTTATTGTTATCTATTTTTAGAAAACGACTTCTAAATAACAATAACTTAAATCTATCAAACGACATTTTTAAGCCTAAAAAATATATTACTTTATTTGGTCCAATATTTTTAATATTAAAAAACATTCTATTATATATTTTCATTATACTCTATCTTTAACTACTAAAAACGGAATAAGCCCAAAGAGATAATATTTTTTAGTTGCTCTATATTCATATATTTTAAGAATTTTTATTCCACAAAAAATATATTCTTGCTTTTTAATTAACTTCCATTTTTCATTATAATCTAAATTATACTTTCTAATAATTTTTAAGAAATAAGAATAAACAAACAATTTATCAGCCCTAAATTTATCCGAATCACTTCTTATAATAGAGCCTGGATGTTTCCAATAATGGTAAAAGATTCCACTGGTAACAACTAAACCGTTTAATTTTTCAAGCACATCAGGAGTAAACATCATATCTTCATATATTATTCCCGAAGGGAAGAATAAATTATTTAATAACAAGGAATCTCTTTTGTAAATTTTATTCCAAACAAAACAATGTTGAAGAGATTTTGAAATCAAGAATTTTTTTCTTATATCTTCTTCAAAAACTTCATTATCAAAAGAAAGAATTATTTTTTTCTTTTTTGCATCTTCTTTTATAATTCCGGAGCAAGAAATATCTGCATTATAACGTTTTGCCGCAGTATAAAGTACCTCATAGAAATTAATATCGATAAAATCATCCGAATCAATAAAAGAAATATATTCACCAACAGCATTTTTTATTCCATTATTTCTTGCAACAGACAACCCCTGATTTTCTTGATTAACAAGTTTAATTCTTGAATCTACTGCCAAAAAATTTTTAATAATATCGCAAGACTTATCCGTAGAACCATCATTAATACATATAATCTCAATCTCTTTTAAAGATTGTTTAGTAATACTGTTCAAACAGCGTTCTAAATATTTTTCAGAATTATAAACAGGAACAATTACAGAAATCTTTATATTATTATGACTCATCTTTATCCTTAAACAAATACGTACAGACTAACGCTTTATAAAATCTTGGTCTAAGCATAAAAAGCGGGCGATACCTAAAATAAGAAATCAACGATGCCCACTGGTTATCCTTAGTCCAATGTTTGTATTCTTCCCCACTCAACGCCCAAGGAGTATACTGTAAATACTTGAAATATAAATTTTTATGATAACTAAAAGATGCCCAATGCCAAGGCTTTTTATGAGATACGAAATGGACTATTTGGGGATTTTGAGTATAACTTGAGCGATTTGTAAAGTTACTGGACTGAACATTCCACTTATCATTAACCATAATTATTTGATCTTTTAGAACTTCATTAATAATCTCTTGATCACCAGTCTTAATAATTTCTCGATTTTCTCTTGTCCACTCCAAGAATTTATCTTCAATATCGAATTTTCGCATATTATCAATATCAATAACAAGAACACCTGCATTAACATAACTTGTATTATGCTTAACCATTCGTCTATTAATATCAAGAACACCGGCAACAGATGAAGTTCCCATTTCGATATTGAATAAATCATTTAAACTCGTATTTACAACGACATCACAATCCAAATAAATTACTCGGCTTACATTTGGTAATAACGTTGGCAACTTCAACCTATAATATGTTGGAATAGCTATATAATCGTGAGTTTTTATATTAAGGTAATCATTAAACATCTCATTATCGATTTTTACAAAATTAATTGCCCCTTCTCTAATATTACGCAAACTAAGGAGTTTGGATTTATTATCTTGAGTAATTCCACCGTCTAAAATATAAAATTCTAATTCATCATTTTCAGCAGCGTTAACAAGTATAGATGCAATAGTAACACCTGCATATTTTGAATAATTATCATCACACGCTAAACATACATTAATCTTAGTCATACTCTGCTCCTGATAAATAACATGATAACATAAATAATATAAACGCAATAAGACTTATACAATAAAGGTTCCAAGCTAGAAAACAAAACATAAATTTATGATATAATTACCATATGGAAAAATTTGAATTTTTTAACCGTTTCAACTCAGCGGTACTGGTGGTTAGGGATGATAAAACAGTTGTATTTAAAAATAATGTATTCAAACGTTATTTTAGCGACTTTACAACCCTAAAAGGATTCTCGCACAAACTAAATTATGAAATATGTGCATTAAACAGTGGAGATGTTCTTACACATAATCCTATATCCCAAGCCCTTATTTCAAAAGAAGATTTTTCATCGCACGTCAGCTATCAGAGTAAAAACAATGATTATATGTATTTTGACTTAAATGCAACAAGCAGAAAAAAATATCACATTATTATTTTAACTGATGTTACTGATAGAGTCGGCTCAAAAAGTTTATTAGAGGAAAACAAAGAACTCAGAAGTAAAAACAGAAGTTTAGAAACAGAAAATAAAAATTTACAAAAAATAAAACAATTAGCACAATCACAAGCAATGAAATTGCTGCTTCTAAACAAGGTTTCAAACTTAATAAGATTATCAATAAATACATCTGAAATTCTAAAATCAACCTTAAAAGAATTAGAACTAATGTTTAATACTTTCAAATCATACTACGCTGCAAAAATTGACGAAGGATTTGAAATAAAAGTTTCTTCAGAAAAAAAAGAAAAAGGGAAAATAATAAATTTTGATGATGAAACAGAAAAAAAACTTTTAGATAAACAGATAGGATACAACTTTTGCCTAAGAGAATATAAAGGAGCAAAGCCTTTTCCAGAAAGGATACAGAGGATAGTAGTTCCTGTATATAACAAAGAAAAATTAATCGGCGTTTTAGTATTACTAACTCGTCAAACAAGAAAACTAAATGACGAAATAGAAATACTTGATGGTATATCCTCACAGCTAGGGAATGCACTTTTACAATCGGAACTATACGAAAAAAATGCAGACATGGTAAAAGAACTAACCAAAACTCTTGACGAGCTAAAAGCTACACAATTACAGTTAATAAATTCAGAAAAAATGGCATCACTAGGTCAACTTGTAGCAGGGATAGCACACGAAATAAATACCCCGTTAGCATCTATAAAATCAAATAATGAAATCGCAGTAAAATTAATAAAAAGAGTAAAAGAAGAAGACATAGCAGAAGTATTAAACGAAATTAACACAATTGATACAGAAGCAATAAGCCGAATAAATAAACTGGTAACAGGACTACGGAAATTTGTCAGACTCGATGAAGCCGAATTACAAGATGCGGATATAAATAAAGAATTAGACCTAACTCTTGATTTAATAAGGCACGAAACCAAAAACAAAGTAACTGTAATCAAGAAATATAGCGAACTTCCGCTTGTCAAATGTTATCCTAATATGTTAAACCAAGTTTTTATGAATATCCTTGTAAACGCCTGCCAGTCTATAAAAGAGCGTGGTGAAATAATCATCTTTACTGAGTATTGCAATAATAATTTGATTGTGCGTATAAAGGACACAGGATGCGGAATAGATGATATAAATAAAATATTTTTTGCGGGATATACAACTAAGGGAGTTGGCGTAGGTACTGGATTAGGACTAGCAATCTCTAAGAAAATTATTGAAAAACATAACGGAAAAATTTCAGTAAAATCTGAAGTCGGAAAAGGCAGCGAGTTCACTATTACTATCCCCAGTGGGTAGGAATATAGCATGTTTATATGTCGCTACAAACCCAATTATAACAAGATTTTATACAAAATATTTTCAAAAATTAATTAAAATTTGTTAATAAATCCTCTTAGGTAATGACTTATTAAAAAAAAATGCTATAAAATAAGTATAGTTTTTACGCATAATTATTTAAAAAAGATATAA
>CALURS010000117.1 GCA_944323215.1 Candidatus Gastranaerophilales bacterium
CATAAAGTATCACCTGTTGTTGTATCTTTTAGACCAACTGCTGCACAGATATCACCTGCATAAACTTCAGTTTCTTCAAGTCTTTGATCAGCATACATTCTTACAAGTCTTGAAATACGTTCTTTCTTTCCGTTAGTTGCATTTAGAACATAAGAACCTGAAGTAATAACACCTGAATAAACTCTTAAGAAAGTTAAACGACCAACATAAGGGTCTGTCATAACTTTGAATGCTAATGCTGAGAACGGCTCAGAGTCAGAAGAATGTCTTTCAGTTTTTGTTCCATCTTCCAATTCACCTTCTATCGCTTTTACATCAACCGGTGATGGCATATAATCAACAACAGCATTCAAAAGTAATTGAACACCCTTATTCTTAAATGCTGTACCGCAGCATACAGGAACTATCTTGTTGTTGCAAACTGCTTTTCTTAAACCTGCCTTTAATTCATCTATAGTTATTGACTCAGGATCTTCAAAGAATTTTTCCATTAATGCATCATCTTCACCGGCAATAGCTTCAACCATAGCTTCTCTGTATTCTTTTGCCTTATCAAGTAAATCAGCAGGAATATCTTCTTCTCTAATATCAGTACCTAAATCGTTTGTATAAATTTCAGCCTTCATAGTCATCAAGTCAACTAGACCTGTGAACTTATCTTCAGCACCGATTGGTAATTGGATAGGAACAGCATTTCCGCCCAATCTTGTTCTGATTTGATCAACTACACGATAGAAATCAGCACCGGTTCTATCCATCTTGTTAACAAATACCATTCTTGGTACTTCATATCTGTTAGCTTGTCTCCATACGGTTTCTGATTGAGATTGAACACCACCTACCGCACAGAATACAGCAACTACACCGTCTAATACACGAAGAGAACGTTCAACCTCAATAGTAAAGTCAACGTGTCCCGGAGTATCAATAATGTTAATTTGGTGTCCTTTCCATTCTGCTGTTACTGCCGCAGATTGAATAGTGATACCTCTTTCACGCTCTTGCTCCATAAAGTCGGTTACAGCTGCGCCATCATGTACTTCACCGATTTTGTGAGTTTTACCTGTATAGAACAAGATACGTTCTGTTGTAGTGGTCTTACCTGCATCAATGTGTGCGGCAATACCAATGTTTCTAATTTTTTCCAATGGAGTTTTTCTAGCCATATTCTTTTCCTTTTCTACATTAATTATTTTAAATAATACTATTAATTCAGCATCTTGTGCATCTTATAACATTGTTACATAAACAAAAAAATCATACAACAATCACTTACAAAAAAGTGTTAATGAGTATTCTTGCCTAAATTATTTTTTGTTTTATAATCATATATGGGTAGAAATATGTTTAATGAGATTAAAACACACGAAATAACAGTCGACATAGTTATTCTGACAATTAAGAATAACTCACTACAGGTTTTACTTATCAAGAGAAATAATGAACCATTCAAAGGCAAATGGGCAATTCCTGGTGGTTATGTAAGGATGTCTGAAAACCTTGACGAAGCAGCAATGAGGGTTTTAAAAGAAAAAACAAACGTAGATAATATTTATCTTGAGCAACTATACACCTTTGGTGACCCACTCAGACACCCTATATCAAGAGTAATAACTTGTGCATATTTTGCACTTATTAGAGCTGAAGATATCGAAATTATTGACAATCCTGACGTAGGCTGGCACAAAGTTTCTAACCTTCCGCCTCTGGCTTTTGACCACAAGGAAATTATCATGTACTCTCTTAAACGTACTCGTGAAAGACTTGAGATGTGTCCTGTTGCTTATCAGCTTTTGAATGAAAAATTCACTCTTACTGAAATGCAAAAAGCTTATGAACTTATTATGGGCAAAAGCCTTGATAAAAGAAATTTCAGAAAAAAAGCTATCCAAACTGAAGGGCTTGTTGAACTTGATGAGTTTTCAAAAACTTCATCTAAAAGACCTGCAAGGTTATACAAATTTGAAACTATTAAATTGAACTCTAAAAGAGCTCACTTTATTAAAAAGGAGAAAAAATAAATGCTTATATTTACTTGGGGATTATTAACAATATCAGCACTATTATTGATTGTACTTATCCTAATGCACTCGCCAAAAGGTGATGGAATAGCAGGAATTGGCGGTGCTGCAAATATGTTTGCGTCTCAAAAAAGTGCAGAAAAAGGACTTAACAAATTAACCGGTATTGTTGCTGCTATATTCCTTGTTTGCATATTTTTGCTTGGATTTGGCATAATTAAGTAAGTGTATGGGATTTTTTATAATAATATGTTTGATATTATTATTTTGGGGCTTTTTTATAGAGCCTAATATTATAGTTATAAAAAGATATAAACTTAACAATTCTGAGATTAAAAATTTCAGAATTGTTTTTGCTAGTGACTTTCATATTGCTAAAAGACACCAAAGACGATTAAACAGAATCATAAAAAAGATAAACAAACTTAAACCGGACTTGATGCTATCCTCCGGCGATTTCGTAAATGGTTACAGCGAAAAACAAACGCTACCGATTGAAGATATTGCTGTAAATTTAGCTAAAATCCGAACAAACTACGGATTTTACGCAGTACTTGGAAATCACGATTGGTGGCAAAATGGAGCTCATATTAAATCCGTTTTAGAACAAAATAATATTAAAGTTCTTGAAAATGAGTCCGTAAAATTGAATATTAATAAGGCTCAAATAACAATAGCAGGACTTGAAGATTTACAAACAAGACTTCCAAATCCTGACAAAGCACTCAAACACTCTACAAAAACAACCATACTTTTAACACATAATCCTGATCCCTTTTTTAGTATTCAAAAAGAGGTTTACTTAACGCTTGCAGGACATAATCACGGCGGACAAGTACAAATTCCTTTCTATGGGGCTTTAATTGTCCCTGCAAAATCAGGAACAAAATATGCTAACGGATTTTTCAAATATAACAATAACAAATTAATCGTCACAAAAGGACTCGGTGACAGCATAATGAATGTACGCTTTTGCTGCACTCCTGAAATTGTTGTTATAGATTTTGTATAAGATCAGGCAAAAAATTTTTTGTTCCATTGTTATAATGATATGAAAGTAAAATTTAATCCTAATTTAAAAACCTACATCAAAGCTGCAATTCTAAGTGGTACTTTTTCTCTAAGCACTCTAAACCTAAATGCAGGAATAAAAGAAATTAAACAAGATACACTTGAAATAACAACTCAAGTTCCTGCAAAAGGAACAACTTCAACATACATACTAAATAATGCTCCAAATCCTTATTTAACAGTTCAGGGCAAACAGAAAACAGCCAAAATAGTCGTGGATTTATCAACAAATATTTTATATAAATACTCAGATGAAGGAATTCCGGAAATAGCCTATAGAATTGCAAGCGGGAAAAAATCTACACCAACAGATACTGGGCTTAGAGTCGTTAGCCATGTTGAACGATATCCGTATAAATCTGCACCTGAAAAAACAAGACGACACAGAAAGCCTTGGGATTACGGGCCAAGAATCATTTGCTTACAAACTCTTGAGCCTGAGACAGGAATAAAAGGTTCTACCGGTGAATTTATTCATGGAACAAATAACCCAAACAGTATTGGCAAATATGCTTCCCTTGGATGTATGAGAATGGATAACGAAATTATCAAACAGCTTTCAACAGAAGTAAAAAGAGGAGACTTGGTTCTAATAACAAAAACTCAAGAATAAATTATCTCTCATATTTTAACCTATCTTCATCAGTTATTTCTCTTAAAACCTTACAAGGATTCCCCACTGCTATCACATTAGACGGTATATCCTTTGTTACCACGCTGCCCGCTCCAATAACCGTATTATCACCTATTTTAACCCCTGGCAATACTACAACATTTCCACCAAACCATACATTATTCCCTACATATATAGGAAAAGCATATTCCAAAAACATATTTCTTCGTTCAACATCTAAAGGATGCTGTGCAGTATAGAACCCACAATTTGGACCAATAAATACGTTATCACCAAAAACTACAGGGGCAGGATCCAATATTACCAAATTATGATTTGAATAAAAATTATCACCTATTTCTATATTATATCCGTAATCACAATAAAAATTAGGCTCAATCCAGTAGTTTTCTCCTAGCTTACCCAAAATTTTCTTTAATAGTATTTTCCTTTCATTTGTATTTGCGGGAGATAAATTATTATACTCATGACAAAGTGTCTTACACCTAATACGCTCATCATAAAGCATTTTATCTTTACTTGCATCATACAGTAAACCATTTAACATCTTCTCTTTCTCGTTCATATCCCCTCCTCTAGTAAATATTATCATACACACAAAAAAAAACCTTTCGAAGAATGAAAGGTTTGGAATTTTGTTTAATAATTCCTCATGTGTGTAGAAGGTTAGTGTGTAGGTTGTATGAAAGGTTTGTGTGTTAATTTTATCTATTATTTATCGCTCACATATATATAAAGTATATCTGCATTTTAAAATTGCAGTGATTTAATAAATTTGTTACAAAAGTTTACAAAATAATTAAATATAAAAAAGAGGTCAGAGTAGAAAACCCTGACCTCACCAATATACAGTTATAAAACTAGCAAGCAACTAACTTAGCTTGTTCAACGACAGCTTGAGCTGCAGCCAATTTTGCTTGAGGGATTCTGAATGGAGAACAAGAAACATAATCAAGTCCGATTTTATGAGCGAACTTAACAGAATCAGGGTCACCACCGTGTTCACCGCAAATACCGCCAAGAAGGCTTGGATTTACTTTCTTTCCTCTTTCCATAGCTATTTCCATTAACTGACCAACACCTTGAGTATCAAGTGTTTCAAATGGGTTAGCAGGAAGTATTTTTTGTTCAACGTAACGTTTTAAGAACTTACCTTCCGCATCATCTCTTGAATATCCAAAAGTCATTTGAGTCAAGTCGTTTGTACCAAATGAGAAGAATTCAGCATATTCAGCTATTTGATCAGCTGTTAGAGCCGCACGAGGAATTTCAATCATTGTACCGAATTTGTAATCAACAGAAATATTCTTTTCTTTCATCACATTTTCAGCAACTCTTTCAAGAATTTCCTTAGCAATTTTAAGCTCATTAACGTGTCCGATTAGAGGAATCATAACGTATGGCTTAACATCAATGCCTTCTTTTTTAATATCACAAGCAGCTTCGAAAATAGCTCTTACTTGCATTTCATTAATTTCAGGATATGTTAAACCAAGACGGCAGCCTCTTAAGCCCATCATTGGGTTAGATTCAGCAAGGCCTTCGACTATATGAAGCATTTCTTCTTTTTCTTTATAATCTTTGCCCAATGCTTTCAAAGTAGCAACTTCAGCAATTAAATCTTCCTTAGAAGGCAAGAATTCGTGAAGTGGCGGATCAAGAAGTCTTATAGTCATAGGCTTAGCGCCAAGAGCCTTAAACATAGAATAGAAGTCTGAATATTGCATAGGAAGCAATTTATCAAGAGCTTCTTTTCTGGCTTCTGCTGTACCAGCAATAATCATTTTTTGAACCCAAGGTAATCTGTCCGGATCCATAAACATGTGCTCTGTACGGCAAAGTCCAACGCCTTCTGCACCAAATTTAAGTGCATTTTCGATATCTTTCGGAGTATCAGCATTTGCTTCAACAGCCATTGTTTTGATTTCATCAACCCACTTGAAGAAAGTTAAGAAATTATCATCAATTTTAGCTTCAGCTAATTTAACAGCACCTGCCATAACGATACCTTTACCACCATCAAGTGAAATAATATCATCTTTATGGTAAACACTACCGTCAGCACCAGTTAAAGTACCGTTAGTCAAATCAATTTTCATATCTTCACAACCTGATACGCAAGGTTTGCCCATACCTTTTGCAACAACTGCTGCGTGGGAAGTGGCACCGCCTCTTAGTGTTAAAACACCTTGAGAAACAGCCATACCATGAATATCATCAGGACAAGTTTCTACACGGACAAGGATAACTTTTTCACCTG
>CALURS010000118.1 GCA_944323215.1 Candidatus Gastranaerophilales bacterium
CATATATCACTGATATTCTAAGACAAATGCCGTTTTTAAATCTTATGCCGACAGGAAATATTAAGTTAGATGAAGTTATTGGTTATATTAAAGCGGGTGCAAAATGTGTTGGTGTAGGTCGTGATATATATGCTGATTTTACACCGGCGGAAATTACCGAGAGAGTTAAATATACGTTAAATGATATAAAGGATTTTGCAAATTGGACAAACAGTTAGATTTGGCAGTTATAGGCGAGTGCCTTATAGAGTTAGCATCTTCTGAAAAATTAGAAAATGCGTATACTTTTAAAAAGTCTTATGGTGGAGATAGTGTTATTTCTGCTCTTATGGCTTCAAAATTAGGGTCCGGCACGTCTTTTGTTACTAAATTGGGAAATGACGGCTTCGGCCGATATATTCTTGAATCCTTAAAGAGTGAAGACATTGATACTTCACATATTGAATTTTTACCTGAACAAAATGGAGTTTATATTGTTGCACGTATTCAAGGCGATAAGAATGAGTTTTATTATTATAAGCGTAAATCTGCGGCAACAAAACTCAACGATGATGATATTACTGAAGATTATATTAAATCTTTCAAGTGTATTTATACAACAGGTGTTACTCAGTCTTTATCTTTGTGCGCAAGAAATGCCGTAAAAAAGGCTTTTAAAATTGCTAAAGAGAATGATTTAATAACGGCCTATGATCCCAATTATACTTCGTGTTTTATGTACTCGGATGAGTCAAAAGAGTTTTTGGAAGATATCTTACCTTATACTAATATAATTTTTATGAGCATGAAAAATGATGCACCACATTTGTTTGAGTCAACATCTTACGAAAGAATAGCAAAACAACTTGCGGATTATGGTGTCGAAACGGTTGTTATTAAGTCTCGTATTGATGGAGGGTATTATACTTTTTATAATGGTGAAATGAGATTTTGTGAGTTTTTTAATAAATTACCTATAATTGATTTAACGGCATCAGGTGATGCATTTAACGGTGCATTTTTACATGCAGTAATTACTGGTTTAAATCCTTTTGAATCTACAAAATTTGCAGCTATTGCCGCCGGTTTGCAAGCAGCAAAGATGGGTGCAGTAGAAGCTATACCCACAAAAGCTGAAGTGTTGGAGTCTATTTAATGAAAAAGGCTATTTGCTCCGGTTATTACGGGTTTGATAATTTTGGAGATGATGCTGTCCTTAAAGTATTAGTTGATAATTTCGCTTTAAAGTATGATTTGACGGTGTTTTCTTCTAGCCCTGATAAGACATCAAGATTATATGGGGTTAAGTCTGTATATTCTTTCGATTACTTTAGGTTATTTGTTGAACTTTTAAGGACGGATGTTCTAATATCTGGTGGTGGCAGCTTACTGCAAGATGCAACAAGCCTTAAAAGTTTAATTTATTACTCCGGTTTAATTTTTCTTGCAGGAATATTAAATAAAGAAATTATAATTTTTGCGCAAGGGATGGGGCCTTTTAATTCTTTTTTTTCCAGATTGCTAGTGAAGAAAGTGTTAAAATTTGCCAAAATAATTACCGTAAGAGATGAAGCCAGTTTTGAATTGCTTGAGAAATGGAATTTTTCTCCTATTCTGGTTTGTGATCCTGTATTTAACATAAAAACTCCTGATGTTCATAAAAATGCTGCTCTTGGTATTCAATTGAGAAATTTTAAGGGGGTAAATGATGATTTTTTATCATCACTAGCAAACGTTATAAACGAAAAATTTTCAGATAAAGAAATTATTATTTTTTCTCTCCAAGATTCAATAGATTTAAAGATTTGTGAGCATTTTAAAACTTTTTTAAATTCTAATGCCACTATAAAACACGGATTATCTGTTAATGAGTACATCGCTGAGTTTTCTCAGTTGGAGTATTTAATAGGTATGAGATTTCACGCAGTTCTTGTCGCCTTGAAAGCAGGAGTGAAGGTTCTTCCAATTTCTTATGATAAAAAAGTTACTGAATTGGCAAAAGAAATAGATATACCTTATATTACGCTTGATGATTATGACTTATTATCGGATAGGGTTGAACAATTAAAACTTCAGAATGTTAATAAAAATAAAGAAGTTATGCAGTCTAAAAAACTCGATTTTAAAGTTTTTGAGCTGTAACATAAATATTGCTTTACAAGTTTTTTAATTTAAGCTACGATAAAAAAAAGGAGTTGAATATGAGTTCTAAATATAAGAGAGTACTTTTAAAGATAAGCGGAGAAGCACTCTTAGGCGATCAAGAATTTGGTATATCGCAGATACCTGTTGAAGATATTTGTAAGGAAATAAAGTCTATTCTAGATCTTGGTGTTCAGGTAGCAGTTGTTGTTGGTGGCGGAAATATTTTTAGAGGGGTAAAAAATAGCGCAAAATTTGGAATGGATCAAGCATCAGGTGATTATATAGGTATGCTTGCTACTGTGATGAACGCTATCACTTTACAAAGCTGCTTAAAAAATATGAATATTGATTGCAGAATTCAAACAGCTATAACCATGAACCAAATTGCTGAGCCTTATATAAGATTTAGAGCTATAAGGCACTTGGAAAAGGGCAGAGTCGTTATTTTTGCAGCAGGTACGGGTAATCCATTCTTTACAACGGATACCGCTTCTGCTCTTAGAGCTTCCGAAATTAATGCTGAAGTTATGCTAATGGCTAAAAATGGAGTTGATGGCGTTTATACCGATGACCCCAAAATTAATCCGAATGCTGTGAAAATCGATAATATGAGTTATGACGATATCATTAAGAAAGATTTAAAAGTTATGGATACTTCCGCTTGTGCTCTTTGTAAGCAAAATCATATTCCTATTGTGGTATTTGATTTTAATGCACGTGGCGGGTTAGTAAAAATTATGAATGATGAAAAAATTGGTACATATATAAGTTAAGGAGAAGATAATGTCTGAAGCAGTAGAAGAATTATTGTTATTATGCGAAGAAAAAATGGAAAAAGCAATTGCTCAAATGAAACGGGATTTTGCAACTGTTAGAACGGGGCGTGCTAATCCCGGAATTCTTGATAAAGTTTCTGTTGATTACTATGGTGCACCTACTCCTCTAAGACAAATGTCTCAAGTTACGGTTAGCGAAGGCACAACTTTAGTTATTACTCCTTATGATAAATCAATTCTTAAGGAAATTGAAAAAGCGTTAATAAAAGCTGAATTAGGTATTACACCAAATTCTGATGGTATTTGTATACGTTTGCCGTTCCCTCCTCTTACTGAAGAGAGACGTAAAGCTACGGCGAAAGAAGTTAAAAAATATGGTGAAGATGCTAAAGTAGCTGTTAGAAATGTAAGACGCGATATTTCTGATGATGTTAAAAAAGTTGAAAAAGCTGAAAATTTATCTGAGGATATGGTCAAAGATTATCAGGATAAAATTCAAAAATTGACTGATAAGTATACAGGTATTATTGATTCTTTGGTTGTTGAAAAAGAAAAAGAGGTTCTTACTGTATAATGAATGTTAAAAGAGTCACAACAGGTTTTATCTTAGGATGGCTGGTTTTCCTTTCCTTAATCAAAGGTGGTTGGCTGCTTACAATTTTAGTATTTTTATTTATTCTTATGGCTTCTAAAGAGTATGTTAAAATTCTTAAAAATAAGGGGTTCCATCCTAGTTTTGGAATTATGGTTACAGCTACTGTTGCTTTGACTTTCTTGGCGCATTTTAACAAGTTTTCTCTTGTCGCGCCTGCTTTTTCATTGCTTTCTATTTTAGCATTAATGTGGGTGCTATTTAGAGGTAGTCAACCATATATTGCAAATGCTGCTACAACAATTTTGGGCTTTGTCTATTGTGCTTGGTTTCCGCTTCATTTATTATTCCTTAGAAGCTTGCCTGCATATACGTGTTCAAAAGGTTTGTTGACTTCATTTTTAGGATGCTCTGGCTTAGGGTTTGTCATTTTATTGTTCTTTGTTGTTCTTGTAACCGACACTGGTTGCTATTATTTTGGTACAAAGTTTGGAAAGCATAAATTGGCACCCGTTATTAGTCCTAACAAAACTTGGGAGGGAGCTATTGGTGGCTCTCTGTTGGCTGTTTTAGTTTCTATGTTTATTGGTTGGCTGCTGGGTTTTGAGTGGTTCCATTCTCTGTTTACAGGCTTAGTTATTACTATCTTTGCTCAAATTGGTGATTTGTGTGAGTCAATGATTAAGCGTGATGCCGGAGTTAAGGATTCAGGGGATACTCTTCCCGGACACGGAGGCTTCTTAGATAGAGCAGATAGCTATATTCTTACTACTCCGATTTTGTTCTATTATTTTAAATATGTGGTTTTAACGGGTATTCTTAAAGTCGATTTGTTAATGTTTTTAAGGACATTCTTTAATGTTTAATGAGATATTTAAAATTTTTGGTATCGAAACTGAAAGAACAGATTTAATCCAGTTAGCGTTAACTCATCCGTCGTATGTTCAAGAAAACAATATATCAGGTTGTTCTGATTCTTATGAGAGATTGGAGTTCTTAGGTGATGCTGTTTTAAAACTAGCTGCCTCTTTACTTCTTTATCAAAAATATCAAGAGTTGCCTGAAGGTCAATTATCTAAAATACGCTCATTTTTAGTTTCTGACAATATTTTGGCAGAATTTGCTCTTAGTCTAGGGATTAATAAATACTTGAGACTTTCTAAAAGTGAAGAAAAATGCGGTGGAAGAAATAGAATATCTAATAATGCTTGCACATTAGAAGCTTTGTTTGGTGCGTTTTATTTGGCTGGTAGAGAAAAGGAAATTCAAGATTTTATTATTAATTTACTAAATTCAAAAGTCGATATAGTCGTTGCAAACCTTGATAAATATAATGCTAAGGAGTTTCTACAAGAATATACTCAATTACAAGATAGACAATTACCTGTTTATAATTTGGTTAGAACTTCAGGACCTGCACATAAGCCTATTTTTGAAGTTGAAGTTTTGTATAATGGTAATATTATTGGTTTTGGGAAAGGAGCTACAAAAAAGATTGCAGAACAAAATGCTGCTTATGAGGCTTGTTTAAAATTAGGATTATTCAGTAAAAATTAAGTTTATCGGTTAGGTTTTATTACTTGAATATTTCTTGTTTCAGTAATTCCGTGCCTTGCGTCCTTTATTACCGTTCTGTGTTCTTCTGATAAACTTAAGCCGTTGCATAATCTGTCAATAAAACCGTTATTTAATTTTACGGCTTTATCAAGCGCTCCAATATCTTCAAGTATTTCTTTTATATCTCCAAATTCATAGCTAAATGATTGTTTTGATTGGTAGACCATTGTTTCGCCAGTAAGCGCTTTAATAGGTTCTCCGCCTAAATCAAAATATAGCTTGAATACAGATTTTAAATCTTGAATTTCAGCTTGCAGTGTTTGTATTGTCTGCTGAATTCTTAAGTATCTATCAAATAAATAATCAATATTGTCAAGTTGCTTTGCTTGCCAATCGCATTTTTGAAGATAAAGTTTCTTTAATTTCGGGTAAGCAAGAGCAAGCCCCATAGTATCAGCCATCGCTCTGTGATGGTTAACAAGTTCTACTCCAAAAATATGTGTAAGAGCTTCTAATCCGTGAGATTCAAGCTCTGGACAAACTTCTTTAAACATTTGCTGCGTATCGATATGTTGGTTTTGAAGCTTTTCTCCGGTGCACCTTATACAGGCTTCGTTTAAAAAAGAATAATCAAATATTGCATTGTGTGCAACTATTGGAGCATCTCCTAAAAACTCAAAAATTCTTGGCATAACTTCAGCTTCTGTTGGTGCATCCTCAACCATATCTTGAGTAATTCCGTGTATTGCAATACTTGATTTTCTAATATGTTGCTTAGGATTTATTAATGTTTGAAATTCATCTTTTATTTTGCCGTTTTCAA
>CALURS010000119.1 GCA_944323215.1 Candidatus Gastranaerophilales bacterium
GCCATGTAAAGGCAATAAAAATTCAAGACGGTCACGCCTCTGCAATGCCTGAAAAATGTATAGCTTGTGGACATTGCGTAAAAACTTGTCCAAGCAATGCGAAGCGAGTAAGAAATGATATAGAGCGTGTAAAAAATTTATTTAGGGCACAAAAAGAAGTATTTGTTTCATTAGCCCCAAGTTGGGCAGGAATATTTGAGCATAGTCCGGAAAAAATGATTTCTATACTTAAAAAACTTGGGTTTTCGCATGTTAGTGAAACAGCGCTCGGCGCACAAGAGGTATCGATTGAAACAAACAGAATTATGCAGTCTAAAGGGAGCGGCTTATTTATTTCTTCGGCTTGTCCTGTTGTTGTTGATTACATAAGACTTTATAACCCAAAATTTATTGATAATATTGTCCCGATTGCTTCACCTGCGCTTACGCATGCAAAATTGTTGAAGGAGATGTACGGAAAACAAATATCGGTTGTCTTTATAGGCCCTTGTATTGCGAAGAAAAACGAATCAGACAGGCACCCTGAGTTGATAGATGTTGCATTAACCTTTGAGGAGCTAAAGTTGTGGATAACCGAAGAGTTCGGCTCAACTCAGTCAATAGAATTTAATAGTGATGAATATTTTGTACCGGAGGCTGCTTATGAAGGAACCCTTTATGCTGTTGAAGGCGGAATGAATGAAACTATCAAAAAAGGTGGAGTTCCAGAAGATGTACAATTACTAAATATAAGCTCTATTGAAAATCTAGAAAAAGCACTTGCTGGGCTTAACCCTGATAAAATGAATAAGAAAATATTTATAGAAGCACTTGCTTGTAATGGCGGGTGTTTAGCCGGTCCTTGCAGTTCTTCTAAAAAGTCTGAAATATTGAGAGTTTCTGATATTTTGTCTAAGGTTAAGTTAAGGAATGAAATTCCTAAACAGCCTAAGACGGTTGCGGATGAAGAATATAAGACTAAAAAGTTGGAGCATTTATCTTTTAGTAGTGAGCAGATAGCAGATGCATTGAAAAAAATAGGCAAGCATACAGAAGAGGATGAGTTAAATTGTGGCGGATGCGGATATAATACTTGTCGAGAACTTGCAGCAGCAATGCTTGCAGGAGATGCAGAACCGTCAATGTGCGTTTCATATATGAGAAAAATTGCTATGCGTAAAGCTGCTGCAATGTTAAGATGTATGCCATCGGCTATTGTTATGGTAGATAGCGATTTAAAAATAGTAGAGTCAAATGATTCATTTATGAGAATGTTTTGCGGTGATATGTATGAAGTATTTAAAGAACGTCCGGAAGGAGTTAATGGTGCGTGTATCGACAGAATAGTAGATTTTGCTGACATATTTAAGCAAACGTTAAAGACTTCAGAGGATATTCATAAAGAAAGATACCCTGTTGGTGACAAGTTATATGATATAACAGCCTTTTCAATAGAAAAAAATGAACTTGTGGGAGCAGTTATAACAGACGTTACACAAACTGAAATGGGTAGAGAGCAAATTGCCCATAAGGCGCAAGAGGTCATTTCAAAAAACATAGCTATTGTTCAGGAAATAGCATCACTTCTTGGTGAGCATATGGTAGAAACGGAGTTGCTGCTTAATACTATAGCAGAAGGATATGATCCGTCATCGGAGAAGGAATCATAATGTTTATTGATATTGATTGTTCTCAAGAAAAAAAATATGGTCAAAATGCTTATGGCGATTGCTTTATGTCGAAGCGCTATCCTGAACGAAAAGAATTAATTGCAGTTTTGTCAGATGGTTTGGGCAGCGGAATAAAGGCAGATATTTTGGCATCTATGACTGCTACAATGCTTTTAAAATTCGTTGAAGCAGGTAGTGATATTAAGAGAACTTGTGAAGTTGTAATGAATGCACTTCCTGTTTGTAAGGTCAGGAAAATAAGTTATTCAACGTTTTCTGTTGCTGTTTGCGGTGAAGATGGCGACGTGAAAATTGTTGAAGAAGGCAATCCACAGTTTGTTTATATTAGTGATGGGCAGGTTGTAGAGCCGGAGTTTACGGTCATAGACTCTGAGACTTTTAAAAATCGTCATATGCATATTTATAAGCTTCATCTTAAATTGGGTGACAGGTTGGTTTTTTGCTCAGACGGAGTTACTCAAGCGGGATTAGGTAATCCTGATTTAAAGCTTGGACTTAGAAGAAGCGGTTTGATAAAATGTTTGCTTGAGAGGATAAAAGAGAATCCTGATATTACAAGTAGTGAATTATCTAAATCAATTGTAAGATTGGCAAAGAATTTAGAGGTTGACAGGCATGCAAAGGATGATATTTCCTGCTGTGTTATACATTACAGAAACCCCAGAAAGGCTCTTATCTTTACCGGTCCTCCATATCATATGGAAAAAGATAGGGAGTATGCTCTTGAGTTCTGGAATTCTGATAGTAAAAAAGCAATTTGTGGTGGCACGACAGCAAATCTTATTTCAAGAGAACTTGGAATCCCTGTTAAAACTGATATCACAAGTAGTGTTGGAAAACTTCCTGCCATATCGTATATGGAAGGTATTGATTTAGTGACGGAAGGTATTTTAACCTTAACTCGTACTGTTGAATATTTAGAAAACGGGTTTAAGGAAAAACAATCTAATGCTGCTTATGAGTTAATGGAGTTCCTTTTAAGCAGTGACTATATTGAATTTATGGTTGGGGCAAAGTTAAATCAGGCTCATTATGATCCTAATCTTCCGATTGAGATAGAGCTTAGAAAAAATATTATTAAAAAAATGGCTGATATCCTTGAGAATAAGTATTTTAAGCGTGTAATTGTAAGATATTTATAAAAAAAGGAACTCAGATGAGTTCCTTTTCAATAATGATAGAATGTGAGTTAAGAATTATTCTACTGATAATTTTTTAGTGCTGCCTTTTTCTGCTGAAAGTTTAGGCGCTTCAATTGATAATATACCGTGTTCAAGTTTTGCTTTTGTCTTTTCAACATCAATTTCTTGAGGGAAATAAACAGTTCTTGAATATTCACCATATCTGAATTCTGATTTTCTGAAGCCCTTTGTATCCTCTTTATGTTCTTCGTGACGTTTTGCATTGATTGTTATATAATTTTTGTCAATGTCAATGTCTAAGTCTTCTTTTTTAACACCCGGAAGCTCTGCTTTTACGCTATACTCATTGTCTTTTTCATGTAGTTCTACAGGCATAGCATATTTGTCGGTTTCTTCGTTTAATATATATTCTGGGAAGAAGCTGTCAAAGTTTCTGTTTAAAATAGAACTGATTTCATCATTAACAGACTTAATAAACCCATCCGGTGATTTTTTAATTAAGAATTTCATAATGTTCTCCTTTCGTATTTCATACATTTACTTTCTACACTTATATTATTGCTCTGTTATTCAAAAATCTTTATTTTTTTAACTAAAATTTAACAATTTACTTGAAAACGTTATAAGTGTTTATTTATAGAGTTTATTATGTAAAAGATAAATAACCTATCGCTCAACTTTATATATCGATATATACTATTTTAAAAATAGTTAATATAATTATTGACATATATTAATGCTTAGCATTATACTGAACAAGAAAGGGAAATAAATGAAACTATATATCATAGTGAATAATAATTCATCCTCTTCATCATGCTCCAAGACCGACAGGGACTTGATGAATTTTGATGTGTAGTTTTTAATATACAAATTGATTTTCAAAGAAGTCCCGAAATAAACGGGACTTTTTTAGTATGTAACAAGGAGAAGGAAAATAGTGGTAGCAGTAAACAGAATACAGGCAAACAACCAACCAAATTTTAAGGGCGTGTTAGACGGTGCTTTTACTAATGTAATGAGATGCTTAGATACAAACGAGATGATAAATGCAGTTGTTCTTGATGTAGGGCCGATGTCATTACCAAGAGCATATATTGATGCAAAGCATAGAAATAAATATGCGGGAGTTGAAACACTTTCAAGAGAATTGGAGGGAACATTTATCAACTGTTTATCAGCCGGAGTGTTTGCCAGTGGTATATCCTATTTTGCTTCAAAGTGGGTTAATCCTGAGGTGCAGATTAATTCTAACAGTTGGTATTCAAAAGATTCATTAAAAACATTACAGGCAGCCTGGGATGAAGGCGGTCAAAATGTAAAGGGATATGTAGAAACTGTTTTTAATAACCTTTCAGGGGTTGATGGTCATAAAGTTAACCAATTTAAGGATATAGATTGGAATAATATAGAATGGGTTGATAGAGATAAATGGGCAAAGCTAAATTGGCGCAATCCTGAATATAAGGGGATTGAAAATCAGATGAAAACGTCAGAAGGCTTTGTCAATGCTATGGTTAAAATTATAAATGATAAAAATATTGTAAGAGACGATAAAAGTAATGTGCTGAGGATAATGGAGCTTCGTTTAACAAACGCTTTAGGTGCAGAAAGGGATACGGCGTTAACTGTTGGAAACAATAAAGTTGCGGATAAATTAGAGAATATTTTGCGAGATATGTATAATATGGGAAATGATATATATACAAATAAGAAGGTTAAAACCTCTGCTGCGTTTGAGAAATTAGCTAAAATCAATAAAATGAAGATATTTGGAGCATTGGCGCTTTCATCGATTTTAGGACTCTCAAATCAGTACATAAACAGAAAAATCACAGAGAAACGAACAGGTAAAAAAGGTTTTGTCGGTGATGTAGATTATACAACAAGAGGGAAGGATGCGAAGCAGGACAAAGAAAAATATCTTCTTGCAAAGAAAATAGCAGCGAGTGTAGGAATGGTAGCAATGGTTCTTACAGTTATGCGTGTAAAAAATTGGAAAGACTTTGTTAAAAAACTTGAGTTTACAGGTCCGGTAACAAGCGGAAATGCGATAAAAACGGTTTATGCAACAAACATTGTTGGGCGTTTTATGGCATCGGATAACAGTACGGAGTTAAGAGAGTCGATGACAAGAGATTATTTTGGATTCTTGAACTGGCTTGTATTTGGTGGCTTTGCGGCTAAGGGCGCTGGAAATTTACTTGATAAAACAGGTAAAAACTTATTTAATTATAAAAAAGAAGGCAAAGGCTTAAAGCATTGGTTAAATGATTTGAGCTTAAAAACTCATAATGAGCTGGCAGCAAAAGGTACAGCATTTGCAAAAAAGAATATTTGGAAGCTCAATTTGGCGCATGCTGCCGGTATTACTTATTCGGCATTAACTCTGGGCTGTGCTCTGCCTTTGATTAATGCTGCGTGGACAAAACATAATGCTAAGAAAAAAGCTAAATTATCGGCACAGAAAGTGTAGCTTTTAAAACTCTGATTTATATGCTATAATAACCTTGGCTAGATAACAGAGGAGTTCTATTATGCGAATTAAGAAGATAGCATCTATGATGGGTGTTTTACTTGTATTATCGGTTGGCTTATTAGCAGTAAATGCTAAAGAGACTGTTGTTTCTGATAATGTAAATAATGCTCAAACATCTGAAAGGGCTCAATACCATCCAATTTCTGATGTAAGACATGTTATTGATGAAAACACATCAAACGAAATGCATATTGATGTTGATAAAATCAGACCGGCTGCTCATAAGGCAGTAATTAAAGAGCAAAAAAATGCAAAGCCTGAGGCTTTATCTCCCCAAGAAGATAATGGCGGATGTGACTTAGAGTCAAATAGTGAAAGTTTAAAACTGGCTTGGTTTGGTTCCAAAAAGTCGAAAAATGAAATCCAACCGGCAGTAAAAGAGGTTAGTCCTGCTCCTGTGGATACAACACAGGCACAAGAACTAATAAAGCCTGTAGCAGAAGAAGTTAAGCCTGTAGCAGAGGAAGTTAAACCTGTGGCAGAAGAAGTTAAGCC
>CALURS010000120.1 GCA_944323215.1 Candidatus Gastranaerophilales bacterium
AAGAAAGAAGCCGAAAGGCTTCTTTTTTAATAGTTGAAAAAGAGAGACGAGAACTCTTTGCAAAGCAGAGCTTTGCCAGAGTTCGAGCGCGAGGCGGCAGAGAGCGGAGCGATTTTGCGAAGAGCAAAGCACGAGAGCAAAACGCGGAGACTCGTTTAACGCCGCCGAGAAAGAGAGTCACTTCTCGCCCAAATAACAAGAAAGAAGCCGAAAGGCTTCTTTTTTAATAGTTGAAAAAGAGAGACGAGAACTCTTTGCAAAGCAGAGCTTTGCCGGAGTTCGAGCGCGAGGCGGCAGCGTAGCGTTCCCTCCCCTGTTTTGGAGGGTTAGGGTGAGAAGTAAAACAACAAGTACAAGCACATGATGGTATAGAGTTTTTGATGTGGTAAATCTTGGATTTACCGCATCCTACTTTCTTTATTTTGTTGACTTTTTAAAGTCTTATTTTTCTGGCTATATAGTTGTGAAAACTATATTTAGATAGGTATTACATAAGTAATGTATAGCACTAAAATAATAAGTTAATATTCTTTATTGATTAAAAAATGTTTCAGCATGTAAATTTTATATGCTGAAAACAGCATGTTTTTGTTATAATGAAAAACGATGTTATTACTAGCCGGAATGAGGATAGATTATTGATGAGAAAATTAGTATTATTAGTGTTTACGTTACTCCTTAGTTTACAATCAGCATTTGCATTTAATGTAGATGCGTTTATTGATAATAAAGTTGCACCTATAACTAATTTTATTGCATCCTTAGTATTTTATCCTATAACAATATGCGGTTCAAAAGTTCCAATAATCATATTTTGGATATTGTTAGCCGGAATATTTTTTACATTCTATTTTAGAGGTATATCAATATTAGGTTTAAAACACTCAATAGAAATATTATGTCAGCCTGCTCATACAGGAGAAGGAAGCGGTGAGGTCTCACCATTCCAAGCATTGGCAACAGCTCTGTCAGGAACAATAGGAATCGGATGTATAGCAGGTGTTGCTATTTCAATCTCAATAGGTGGACCTGGAGCTGCTTTTTGGATATTTGTTGGTGCTTTGTTAGGTATGTCAATTAAATTTATTGAAGCTGTTTTATCTGTAAAATACAGAAGATTTAATTTAGATGGCTCAGTAAGTGGTGGTCCAATGCATTATATCGCTCATGGACTTACCCGAAAGAAAATGAGAAAATTTGGTCAATTCTTATCAGTAGTATTTGCAGTGTTGTGTATTGGTGGAGGTATTACCGGTGGTAATATGATACAAATTAACCAATCAGCACACCAATTAATATTTATAACAGGAGCAGAGCATAGCTTTTTACATGGGTATACATGGGTTTTTGGATTAGTAGTGGCAATTCTTATCGGCTTGGTAATTGTTGGAGGAATTAAGAGTATAGCAAAGGTTACAACTATCTTAGTTCCAACAATGTGTATAATGTATATAGTTTCCGGCTTAGTAGTAATATTTGCTAATTTTATGCATATACCAAGTGCAATATCACTAATATTACACGAAGCATTTCATCCAACAGCAGTTGCCGGTGGTGTGTTCGGAACAATTATAATAGGTTTAAGACGCTCAGTCCAATCAAATGAGGCTGGGACAGGTGCTGCGGCGATTGTTTATGCAACTGCTCAAACTAAAGAGCCAGTTTCTCAAGGTTTTGTTGCTTTGCTAGAAACTCTATTAACCGGTTTCTTATGCTTGTTCACTTCTTTTGCTATTGTATTTTCAGGTGCTTGTACAACGGCTACAAAAGAAATCTCAGGTATTGAATTAGCTTCAAATGCGTTTCAATCTGTTATTCCTTTCTTCCCAGTAATTTTATCAGCTATAGCAATTATGTTTGCTATTTCAACATTAATTTCTTGGGCTTATTACGGACAAAAAGCTTGGACTTTCTTGGTAGGTGAAGGAAAGAAAAGAGTTTTAGCTTTTAATATCATATATTGTATATTTATAGTTATTGGTTCTGCTATGAATGTTCGTTCAGTTATTGATATTACTGATGCGATGATGATGGCTATGACTATACCAAACATTATTGTTCTCTATATTTTGGCTCCTGAAATTAAAAGGGATTTAAAAGATTATTGTAAGCGCCATAATCTTTGGTTTTACAAATAATGCTCTGCTTGTATTATAATAATAAAGACAGGAGTTATTATGAAAAAAACATTAGTAAAATATCCTTTCTTATCTAAGGAAGTAGAAGTATATGAACTGGAGAGCGGACATAGGATTGTTCTTGCACATAAAGAAGGTGGACTTGTTAATGTAAGTTCTTGGGTTAAAACAGGTTCTATTAATGAAAATGATGAAAATAACGGTATTTCTCATTTCTTGGAACACTTGATGTTTAAAGGAACTCATAAGCATAGAGCGGGAGAGTTTGATAGAATTCTGGAGGGAAAAGGTGCGATAGTCAATGCAGCAACTTGGAAAGATTATACATTTTATTATGTTACTTTACCAAAGGGTAAAAATGATGAGGATATGTATTTGGCTATCGATTTGCATGCAGATATGATGATTGATCCCATATTACCACCGGAAGAAATTGGTGCTCCTTTTGATTTGAACGATACAAATGTTAAGGATAAAAGAGAAAGACACGTTGTTATTGAAGAAATAAGAATGCGTCAGGACCAACCTTGGAGTAAAGTTTATAATTTTACGAATGATGCAATGTATAAAAAACATCCTTATAAAAGAGATGTTATCGGGACTCCTCAAATAATTTCTCAAGTTTCTCAAGAGACAATAATGAATTATTATAAAACTTTTTATTCCCCAAATAATATAACAACGATAGTAGTAGGTGATTTTGATCACAAAAAAGTTTTGGATAGAATTATAAAAGGTTTTGATTTTAAAAATAGAGCCAAGCACATAAATAGAATTAATGAGTTGGATACCCCGACTGATAAGACTATATATATAGAAAACAGAGCTTGTTTAACATCAGGGTTTATGATGTTTGGTTATTTGGGAGCAGTCGCCAGAGATTTAAAAGATACAATAATGCTTGATATGCTTGCTACGATATTGGGAGATGGTGCAAGTTCTCGAATGTATCAGAACCTTATAGAGAAAGCGCCTGAAACCATATTTAATATGGTTGGTGCAGAGCACTATATTTTTAAAGATGGCAGCAATTTCTTTTTACAGGCAAATTTCATCCCTGAAAAGAAAGATAAGGCTATTGAACTTATTAAATCTGAGATAGAAAAAGTTAAAGATTATATTTCAGAAAATGAGTTTAAAAAGGCAAAAAATAAGATAAAAGCAGATTTTGCTTCCGATGCAGAAACCGTTTCATCGATTGGTGAAACAATAGGGTATTATATGACGGTCTGTGATGATTTAAGTCTTGCTGAAGATTATTTGAAAGAAGTAGCAAATATTACAATAGATGACTTAAAATCAGCGGCTAAAAAGTATTTATGTATTGATAATGCGGTAATATCTGTATTAATACCGGAATAATCAAACATTTTATGTTTATGCTAGCATAATAATACAGACAAGAAATAGCGGGATTGTAAAAATACTAAGAACCCGTTTGAAAGGTGAGGAAAAAATGAGTTTAACGGTATATTTAGGGATTGATGTAGGTTCAGTGACAACGAAGTTGGCATTAGTAAATGAGGAAGGCAAATATGTCGATTCTTATATGCTTAAAACGGCCGGTAAACCTGTTAATGCAGTTCAAGAAGGTTTACGTCAGATTATATCAAAAGCTTTATGTGATTATGACGTGAAAGGCGTTGGAACAACAGGAAGCGGAAGAAACTTGGCAGGTGCTTTAGTAGGTGCCGATATAATAAAAAATGAAATTACAGCACACGCTGTAGCTGCAAGTACATATATTCCAGGGGTTCAGACAATTTTGGAAATTGGTGGTCAAGATAGTAAGATTATTATTTTAAGAGATGGCATAGTTACAGATTTTGCAATGAATACGGTTTGTGCAGCGGGTACGGGTAGTTTCCTTGATCACCAAGCACAGAGATTAAATGTTCCGATAGAAGAATTTGGTGCAACAGCCTTAAAATCTACTAATCCTGCAAGAATCGCGGGGCGTTGCGGAGTGTTTGCAGAAAGCGACCTTATTCATAAACAACAGTTGGGTTATCCAGTTGAAGATTTATTGTACGGCTTGTGTCAGGCGCTTGTTAGAAATTATCTTTCTAATTTAGCTCTTGGAAAAGAACTTCTACCTACTGTTTCGTTCCAGGGTGGTGTAGCAACAAACTCCGGCATGGTTAAAGCTTTCGAGGAAGCTCTTGGTACTAAGATTGTAGTTCCTGATAATCATCAAACGATGGGGGCAATTGGTGCAGCTTTATTGGCTATGGAAAACCATCAATATACTGAATCGAAAACTAAGTTTAAAGGTTGGGAAGTAGGAAATATGAATTTCCAATCCGTCACTTGCCATTGTACAGGTTGTTCTAATAATTGTGAAATTATTACTATTTTAGAAGGCGAAGAAAAAATTCAGCATGTTGAAAAAATAGGTGATATTAAAGGGAATATTATCGCTCGATGGGGCGGTACTTGTGGTAAATGGGATATTAATTAATCATCTAATAGGCTTATGTAAAAATTTGTTAATTGGTAAATACTTAATTAACAAATTTTTTTATGTTCAAGTATTATTCTAAAAACAGGAGTGATAGTAAATATATAGTTTGAATACTTTAGTTAAAATTATATATTAATGAAAAAATAAAATATGGATAGAATATCATCGAATTATTTAAATTTTAAATCAGATATAATTGATACACATGTTCATAGAGGAACCCCCAGAACATTATGGAAAGGAAATTTCTTCCCGACTGATAAACTTGATCAATTTATAAAATCACCTTTAACAGTAGATGTTAATGGAGAAAAGCAAACAGATAATGTTAGAAAAGTTTTAGTATCAAGTATCGATGGTTTGCTTCCTTCAAATAAGTTAACTAAAAATGGCGGAAAAAAATTCATTGAGAATGAATATAAGGCAAATATGTCAATGATAAAAAAAAGTCAGGAAGATAACTTTTATCAAGTAATGTTAGTTTGCCAGCCATCGGCAACAGATGGAAACCCAAGAGTTATTAAGCATCTGTTAAAAAGATATCGTGATAATATCGTCGGTTTAAAACTTCATCCGAAAGAAATGGAGCTTAACGCCAATTCAACATTGTATGATGGCTATTTAAAATTGGCTGAAGAATATAAAATTCCGTGCTTATTTCATTCGGAAGTATCGATTAATTACATTTTAAATAGTGAAAATGATAAATTTAATTATGCAGATCCCGAGTATATATACGAGATAGCAAGACGACATCCGAATGTTCCGATAATAATGGGGCATACAGGGTTAGGTGGAAGTATTGCTAATCAAAAGGCTATTAAAGTTTTAGAGGACTCTATAAAAAACGGTGATGCAAAATTATATGCAGAAATTTCTTGGATGGATTTTTCAAAGGGTAGAATGACTGAAAAGCCTCAAAATATATTAAATTTAATACATCGAATGAAAGAGCTGAATGCCTTGGATAGAATTATGTTTGGAACTGATGCTCCACTTGGAATATACGGAGAATTGAATATAAACCGTTTAACTCCTAAGGAGTCCTATGAGGACACTGTCGGACGACTAAAATCTGCTATAAAAACGGAATTTGGTGATGAGGGTTATGAGATTATAAATAAAATATTTTATGAAAATGCGCAAAAATTGTTTTTTGAAAATAAGCCG
>CALURS010000121.1 GCA_944323215.1 Candidatus Gastranaerophilales bacterium
CATCTTGATAAGGATGTAGCGGCAATTATGATGACCAATCCTAATACCTTAGGACTATTTGAAGAAAAAGTACTCGAAATTTCAAAACTAATGCACGAAAACGGGTCTTTGCTTTATTATGATGGGGCAAACTTCAACGCCATAATGGGATACACAAATCCATTTTTAATGGGGTTTGATGTAGTACACTTAAACTTGCACAAGACTTTTGCAACACCTCACGGAGGTGGCGGTCCTGGGGCAGGACCTATAGGAGTAACGAAAGAATTAAAAGATTTCCTCCCTTCTCCTATTATCGATTATGATGGTCAAAAGTATTTCAGAAATTATAACATCAAACATTCTATCGGAAAAGTTAAAGCTTTTTACGGAAACTTTGGTGTGTTGGTAAAAGCTTATGCTTATATTCTTATGATGGGTAACAATTTAAGAAAGGCAAGCGGAGATGCTGTTCTAAACGCAAACTATATAAAAGAAAAGCTTAAAGGAACTTATCTACTACCTTATGATGAACCTTGTATGCACGAATTTGTATTAAGCGGTGACAAGCAAAAGGAACAGGGCGTAAATACAATAGGTATTGCAAAACGACTGATGGATTATGATATTCACCCGCCAACTGTTTATTTCCCGCTAATTGTACATGAAGCAATTATGATAGAACCAACGGAGTCTGAATCTAAAGAAGTTTTAGACAACTTTATAGATGTAATGCTTAAAATAGCTGATGAAATCAAAGAAAATCCGGAATTTGTTATGGATTCACCACACAATACTCCAATCAAGAGAGTAGATGAAACCCAAGCAGCAAGACACCCGGATTTACAATGGAAAGAAAACAAACAGGTAATATAATGACAAAAGAAACAAAAAAAATAAAAGTAGCATTCCCTCACATGGGAACAATATCAATAGCTTGGGCGGCAGCACTTAGAAAAGTTGGTGTAGAACCATATATTCCGCCGTACACTAATAAAAAAACCCTTTCACTTGGTACAAAAAATTCTCCTGAAGCAATTTGTTTGCCATACAAACTTATTTTAGGGAATTTTATTGAAGCTATTGAAGGCGGAGCTGATTATGTTGCAATGATTACTTCTCCAGGGATTTGCCGCTTAGGTGAATACGGACAAAATATCCACAAAACATTACAGGATTTAGGATACAATGCTAATTATATTGAATTATCCTTATATGATGGCATAAAGGGATTATATAACTTCTTAAAAGAACTAACACACAAAAATGATCCTATATTATTTATGAGAGCCATAAATATAGCAATAAGGAAAGTATTTGCAATAGATGACCTAGATTCTGCATTATCATACTATAGGGCACGAGAAATAACTCCCGGAACCGCAGAAAAAAACTACAAAAAAGCAATCAAATTAATAGACAAAATCAACAGTACGCAAGAGCTTAAACACGCTTATAAGAAAGCTCTTGAAATAATAGAAAAAACACCTATTGATCCAAACAGAGAAGTTTTAAATGTTGATATAACCGGTGAAATTTATCTTGTTAACGATGACTTTTCTAACCAAAATATAGAAAGAGAACTTGGAAGAATGGGTGTTCAGACAAGAAGAAGCCTTACAGTAAGCAGCTTTTTAAAAGATGCAATCATACCAAAAGCCTTTAGGAAAGGTGAAACACACTTACAAAGAGCAGAACGACTTGCAAAACCTTACTTAATGAGAGATATTGGCGGTGATGCTTTAGAATGCGTTTCGGACGTTGCTTATGCTAATGAACAACACAAAGACGGTATTATACACATAAGTCCGTTTACTTGCATGCCTGAAATTATGTCACAAAATATTTTTCCGGCGATGAGAAAAGATTGTGATATTCCTATTTTAACATTAATAATGGATGAGCAAACAGGTAGAGCCGGTTATATAACAAGACTTGAAGCTTTTGTTGACCTAATGAGAAGAAAACAACGTAAAGCAAAACAACAAAGCACAAAACAAGTTTCTGCAGTATAACTTGTATAAGATAAAACAGCACTTGCTAAACAGCATTTCCAGCAGGTGCTATTTTTTGCCATTGTTTATATTTGTATAACAGTTTTGTAAACATAATTGTACATAATATAATAGCTGCGAAGCACAAAGCGTACCAATATCCCATTATATTTTGTTGATATCTGAAAGCTAAGACAGTTCCAAGCGGAATAGAAATTAGCCAGTAACTTACAAAATTTGCTATCATAACAATATTTGTATCCTTAAGCCCCTTAAAAATACCTGCAAGCGTAACTTGTAGTCCGTCAAAAAGCTGAAATGAAGCAAGAACATAAACAATTGGAACAGTAACATCAATAAGCTCGCTATCAGTAGTAAATAAACTTATCAACAACTTCGGGAAAGAAACAACAATTAAGGCGCTACACAACATGAATAACTCCGACATTAAAATTCCTGATAGAGCAAAGCGCCTAACGTCCAAATAATTTTTTGCCCCGTTAGAATAACCAACTTTAACAGACACTCCATTTGCAATAGCAAGCGGAACCATAAACGAAATAGTTGTAAGCGTACATACAATATTTTGTGCGGCAGCATACAAACCTGAAACACGCCCCATAATAATTGTAACAAAATTAAACGCGACAAATTCTATCAGAATAGAAAAAGCTATTGGAGTACCTATAATAAGTAAATTTTTATAATATGAATGATCACTATGCATTTTAATCGAAAGACGATAAAGAGCATAAAAATACAGTCCAACTCCCATAACATATCGTGTAATTAAACTTGCAAGAGCAAGCCCTGCTACGCCCATTTCAGGAATAAATCCTATACCAAACACAAACAATATATTTAATGCAAGATTTAAAAACACTGCAAAAACAGTTAAAATATTCGGGAACAAAACGATTTCAAACGACTGCAAAAAATCCTTAATAGAGCTGTGCAAAAGTACACCAAACGTTGAAAAAGCCGTAATAATAGAATATGTCTTGACAAGATTTGCAAGCTCTTTTTCATAACCAAGGTAGCCAATAAGCGGGACTGATAAAAATATTAAAAACGATATAAATAAGCTCATCAGAAAAGCAAATTTAACAGTCGGATAAAAATACTTTTCAGGGGATTTTCCTTCTCCACGCATATTAGAAATAATCGGAGCAACCGCTGATAAAATACCAATTCCAATCATCATAATACAATTAAGTATCGCAGTAGCAATACTAACAGCCGCCAGTGTTTGTGTAGAATGACGACCTGCAACTACAACATCTCCTACGCCGATAAATATAAACCCCAAATTTCCCATAATTATTGGAGCTGATATTTCTACTATTTCCTTAATATACCTTTTTAATCGCATAATCCGATTTTAGGATAAACAATAATAATTGTCGATAATAAAACAAGGTAGAATATCACTTATTCTACCTTATTTTTAAATTATTGTTCTAAATCAGTAAGTTTGTCTCTACCATTATATAATTGAACAAGTCCTTCAAGCTCTGAGTATTTAGTTTCAGCTACACCATTATTCATAGTTATTAAGCCTTGTTCAATACCATAAGCTAATGCCTCGTCACGCCCTGACTTTTTAAGTTTTCTTAGGCATTTTGCAATATTAGCATCCGGTGTACTCTTATCTTCACCCCATAAACCGCCTTTTTTATTGAACCAGTTTTCAGGGTTTACAACAGTCCTATCCCACCATTTGCCTGATTCTCTTGAATCTGCTGCCCTATCATGTTCTACAGATTCTGCTGAATTAGACTTGCTTAAAAGAGACAAGTACTTATCTGCTAATTCTCTATATGTAGTGTATGCTTTATTTTTCTTATCTACAATTTCATTATATTTTTCCTTTGTTTCATCAGCCGCAATATCAAAAGCATCTAACTCAATTTTTGCATTTTCCAATTCTTGTTCTGCTTTTGTCTTAGCTTCTTCTGCTTGCTTAATCTCCGCTTGCTTTGCTTGTATTTGAGCATTCAACTGATTAAGCTCATTTAATTGATCTTGTGATAATTTTGATTTATTTTTCACGCTCAACAATGGATTATTTTTTAAAGTAGCAAGTTCTTGTTGCAATTTTAATAAATTATCATTTGCAGAAACAATATTTTTATCAGCACTAACAACTTTAGCTGCTAGCGATTCACGCGTAATTGTCGTATTATTCATATACCCTTCTGCTTTTGAGCATAATTCAACGAACCTATTATAATCTATTTCGGCTTGTTCCATTTGTGCTTTTAGCGTTGCCGGAGACTCTGAAGCAGTAGAATAATTACCTGTTGATGTTTGTGCAACAGCTCCAGCGCCATAAACATTTCCACCACTAAAAATACCGCCAAAACCCATTGTGCCGCATTGCATTGCTGTTTGCATTCCTGCTATTGTCCATATATTTCCTAATGTGTTCCAAGGCATTCCGGCACCGCAAGAAGTATAACCTCCGCAAATGTTTCCAAAACAGCCGCTCATTAACATCATTAATGGATTCATGATCTTATCCTCTTATTACTTACATCTTACATATATAAAGTATATAAATTTTAGCTAATTTCAGAATACATATATTTTGTTACAAAACTTCACAATATATAAATCTTTTTTCAATCTTTTATACAGCTATAAACTATTTCACACAAGGATTACAACATATTTACAATTTTATTTTTTTAAGGATTTTATTTGTTGTAAAAAAGGTTTTGTTATGCTAGTATCAAATAAGACTATCATATAAAAAAGATATATTAAGGAGCTATCACAAATGTTGAATTTTCTATTTAAAAAGGAAACAAAGATTGATAAAGCCGCCCAATTAACAGATTTTATCAACAACCTAAAAGAACTTTATTCTTATGATTCAATATCCGATGAACGCAAAAGCTATTTAAATAGCTTATTAGAAGCCAACGGATATTTACCTTACCCTCATATAAGAGCATTGGAAGAAATAAGCGATGCGGAAGCGATCTATTGCTTAGAATATAAATGGAAGCAAAATAAAATATATGACGGTAAAGAATTTAAGTATGAATACGCATCAGTTCTTGCAAGAAATAATGTCAAGAATTCGGACTGGATAAAAAAAGAAGGTCATGACATAAAATTAATCAACCTTGCGGGTTTGGGAAATGGGAACGAGCAATCAGACACGGGGAAAATGGCTGACTGGCTAAAGCAATTAGCCATTTTGCCAACAGGGAACTTAGAAAACAATATATTTTCTACAACAGTATATTTAATACCATTCCATCCAAGAGAATTCGGATGTGCTTATCTTCCGACTTCTTCTGCGGTAAGCCCAAATTTAGAAGACAAAAGAATAACAGAAAAAACAGGATTTAATGAAAACGGACAAGTAAAATTGTTTATTGAAATGGCTCAACTTGCAGGACACCCTGTAATATATGATATACTTCCTCAAACAGGCAGGTATTCAAAAATTGTTCTTGCAAATCCTGAATGTGCCAGATGGTATGACATTAATGCGTTAATAGCTGAAATAGAAAAAAATGTAGATATTGTTGCTGACAAGTTGAAAGACAAATTTAGCGAAGAAGATATAAATATAGTAAAAGACTTATACAAAAAATCACTTCATAATGGAATTGGTGATTTATCAGAAAATTACAAAGCAATTTATGATGCAATCCAAGAGGAGCTGATTGAAAAGAAAAAATATCTTTCAAATGCAATGCTAGAGAAAGATATTCAAGTTAAATTACATAAAAAAGCACGACATATAATTGCATCCGTAATAAAAAACAATTCC
>CALURS010000122.1 GCA_944323215.1 Candidatus Gastranaerophilales bacterium
GAATGCTTTTTGGTAAAAATCATTCTTTGCGATACAGGTTTCTGCTCCTAAATCCAGAACTTTTTTGGATACTTCTTTATCTACCATACTACTTACTATTACTACTGGTATATCTGCGTACATTTCATCACTTTTTAATCTGGTCAAAAATTCTATTCCATCCATTTTTGGCATTGATATATCACTTACTATCAAATCGTAGTGGTTTAGTTTTAATTTGTTGAATGCATCAAATGGATCGTCTGCTTCATCTATTTTGTAACCTGCGCCTTTTAAGATATTTTTTTCCATTGTTCTTGTCGTTAAGGAATCATCAACTATAAGTATGCGTTTATATGATAGTATATCGGCTGATAATACTTTTTGTGAAACATTCTTGTCTGCATAATTCCCTATATTTTTTACCATCTCTTGGATGTTTAGAATTAAACATAATTCTCCTGATGCCAAATTAGTTATTCCTGAAATGTTCTTTACCTTGTATAAAGGTGGTGCCAGTTTCTTTTGTAGAATATCTTGATCTCCAAACAGAGCATCTACTATTAGACCTATTTGTTTTTGTTCAGATTCTATTATTAGTATTATTTCTTTTTCGCGACGTTCTGCTGCCTCAAGATTTAATATGTCTGATAGGTAATATACCGGAAGAATTTCTCCATTGTGCTGTATTGATAAATTCCCATTATTGCATACTATATCTTCAAACTTCTTTAATATAAATGTTGAGATAACTTGTATAGGTATTGCAAATGTTTGGTTTGATACTTTCACTAAAAATACTCGTAGTGTGGTCATTGTTACGGGAATTTCTATATGAACACAACTACCTTTGCCAAATTCTGATATGATTTTTACCTTACCGTTTAATTGAGATATTTTTGTTTTTACTACGTCTAATCCTATACCTCGTCCGGAGATACTTGTTATTGTATCGCCGGTCGTAAAACCTGGCCAAAATATTATATTCATTATTTCATCATCAGTCATTGAATCTATTTCTTCTTGGGTCAAAAATCCGTGGCTTAAGGCTCTATCCTTTATTTTTTCAAGATTGAAACCTTGTCCGTCATCTATTACATCTAAGATTACCTTATTATCATCTTGACGAGCACAAAGCATGATTTTTCCCATTGGGTTTTTACCTTTTGCTCGTCGGTCTTCTGGATGTTCTATCCCGTGGTCTATTGCGTTTCTTAATATGTGGATTAATGGTGTTTTTATTTCTTCTACAATTTTTTTATCTGCACTTGTGTCATTGTCTTCTATTACAAATTCTATTTGTTTATTCTTTTCATTTGCTATATCTCTTACCATTCTTGAAAATGAATGCAGAACTGTTGAAATTGGTAATACTCTGATATTTTTTACCATTGATTCCATTTCATCTATTATTAAACGCATTTTCATATCATCTTCTTTGGTGACTCGTGATAAAGAGGTTAAATCATAGATTGTTTTGGATAAATTTTGTGATACCTCTGAAAGTAGCATAAATATTTGCTTTACAAATGTGATAGAAAATTGATCTACTGTATTTACTTGCAAATATTTTCGATGATAATATTTTAAATGATTTATTGCTTTTACTAAATCCTTTTGCCATAGTTCGCTTGATAGACGGATGGAATCTATTTTATCTAAATGCTTTTCTGTTTTGATTTTTGTTATTATTAGTTCTCCAAGCTGGTTAATTAGCATATCAAGCTTGGCGGAGTTTACATGTAAGTTTTTTATTTCATTGTTATTGTTGTTTAGATTATTCGATTGTGCTTTTGTTGAAAATCCTTTTGTTTCTATTATTCCGATATCTTTTTTATAATCAAGCTCTAATAATTGTTTCGTTATTTCTAATTGTTGAAGTATTAATTCTATATCTACATTGTCACTTGGTGCAGCACAACTTTCTATGCTGCTTTTTAGTGTCATTACCATCTGTTCTTCTAAAGTGATATCGTTATCTTTTATGAAGTTTAATATATCGATAACTAGCGTGATGATTTCATTAATTGTTTGATCCGTATTTATTACTTTTATTTGGTTTAATTCATCAATAATTTCTGATATATATATATTATTATTTTGAAGTGAGTATATTTTTTCAGCTATTTCGGGAAATGATATTGTGTTTTGGCTATCCATGCAAAATGAGGTGTATTTTGAGGTTGCTATACCCAAGTTATTCCTGATTTCAAGAATTTCACTAATTGTAAGTTCGCAAGAGCTACTTTGTACAAATTCCAGTTTAACTTTTATACTTTCAAGCGGAGCTTTTACTTCATAAAATTCTTTACCCTGAAAACTGTTATATAACTCATCTATTACTATAAATAAATCCCTTATTTCTTCAGATACAACTTCGGGAACGATTGAGTCTAATATCTCAAATGCCTTTGAAAATAATGAATTTATATGGTCTTGTACTGATGCTGGCAGTACGGGCTCAAGACCTTTCTCTGAATTCTTTTCAGAATTTTTATCTTGTGTTTCTTTTTCGTCTATATCAAAATGCAACATTTGTTGCTTACTTATTGATTCTAATTTCTCGTATGTTTCTTGAAAATTTATATCAATGTATTCTTTTTTTCGTATGATGGATTCTTTTATGTAATTTGATACCAGCTCTATTGCTCCGGTCATATCATATATTAAATCCGCAGTTAGAGGAATTAGATTATCTCTTACTCCGCTAATAATATCCTCTACTAAATGAATTAGATTTTGAATATTTTCAAAACCTATCATCCTTACGGCACCTTTTAATCCGTGTATATCTCGGAATATATCTATTAGTAATTCCTTGTCATCTAAATTTTTTTCAAGTTGTGAAAACTTTTCAAACAAAGACTGGATTAATTCGTCCGTTTCTGTTTGAAAAACCTCGAATAACTCTTTTAACTCTTTTTCTGAATATTCCAAGTTCTATTCCTCTGCGACAGAATTTTTTATATCGTTTGAAATACTGTTTATTTCTGATAATTTATCTGTACTTATATCTAATGTTTTTATTATTCTTTCCGAGCCGGATTGAGTATCTTCTAGTGCTTGCGCCAGTTTGTTTAATAACTCATCCTGTTTTTTTGAGTTGGTGTTTATAGTGTCGAATGAAGTTTGAATTTCGCCAACTAAGTGAACAAGTTTTTCAGAATTTGAACTTATTGAATTTATTTCTTTCAATACTGCTTCAATTTCTTTTGAACCCTCTTCTGTAGCCATTACAGTAGAGTTGGTTGCATATTGAATGTTACTTGTTAGTGACGTAATTTTCGTAATTGCTTGTTTAGATTCGTCTGCCAGTTTTCTTATTTCTCCGGCAACAACGGCAAAACCTTTACCGTGTTCCCCCGCTCTTGCTGCTTCTACAGCGGCATTAAGGGCCAACATGTTCGTCTGTTCTGCTATATCCTCTACTACACCTATGGTACTTCCTATTTGTTGGGTATGTTCTGACAATTCTAATACTAACTCTGCTATCATTTGTATTTTTTGTCTTAAAACTACCATTTTTTCGATATTTGCATTTATAAAATCATATTCCTTTTGTGAGACACTTAATGATTGTCCTGTATATTTTTCTGCTGATTGCGTTGTTGATATGATTTGTTCTAAATATGTTTTCATTTTTTCTATTGAACTTATACTAGTTTGAAGTCCTGTTGAGTAACTGCCTATGTTCCCTCGCTCCTTGTTTATTGCTTCCAATACATCGGACATAACATCTGACATTGTTCCGGCTTGCTTGCCTAAACTTTTGTTTAGTTTTAACGCAAACCAGCGGTTTGTAAATACTTCGGCTATTGCAAAAAATAATATGCTTATCATTATGCACACAAGTATGTCGTAGCCTTCTATATTTTGCTTTATCATAAAACCGCTGAATAACATACATACTATTACAAAAACTCCCAAATCCATTATGAATTTAGTTACTAGTCTCTTTTCCAAAACAGATTTTAATGATATTCTCACGTTATGCCCCCTAAAAAGTATGGTTTTTTCTTCTAATTTATTATAAAATAATTGTATAATAAAAACTGTAAAATTGGAAGGTCAATATGTCACCAAGAATTTTAGTTATTGAGGATAGCGAGACGCAGCTTAAATTCTTAAAAGATAAGCTTGAAGAAAAAGGCTTTGATGTAGTTACTGCCGCTGATGGTATTGAGGGATACCAAAAGGTCTATGAATCTTATCCTGATTTGATTATAGCCGATGTCGTTATGCCTAATATTAACGGGTATCAATTATGCAGAATGCTTAAAAATACCGATGATACAAAGAAAATTCCTATTATTTTGTTAACTATTTTGGATAAAAAAATAGACAAGTTTTGGGGTAAAAAATCCGGTGCTCAATTATTTCTTTCTAAAAGTATTGATTTCGAAGAACTCTATGGACATGTTACTTCTGTTATAAAGCGTTATCCTGTTCCTCAGGATTATAAAGAAAATTTGCAACATCAAATTATTACAAGAGATTCTGCCCAGACACATCTCAATAATGTATTGAATGATCTTTTACTTAAAACAGTCTTTTCTAATGAGTTTAGAAATCTTAGTGACTTTTTAAATTATGAAAAAGTTATGGTAGAAAAGATTTTTTCATTACTTAGTTCGTTTATGGAGTACAATATTGCCGGTATTTTCTTCCCGTCGCCGGATTCTCTTGGGGAAAATATCTTATATCTTGATACTTTGGGAAGAAATGTTTCTAAAAGGGTTTTGTCTGACATACATTATGATTTCTTTAAAAAATTATCTGAGTATAAAGAAATTAAGTCCCCTAAGTTTGAAATAGTAAGAGTTCTATTTGGTAAAGAAGTTGAGTATGAATATAGTGATTTTGCTTCCAAAATTATAATTCCTCTTATCTATGATAAAAAGCTTATCGGGGGAATTTGTTTTTATACTAAAGAAGATATAAACTATTCTTCATTCAAGTTCTTTGATATCATGATTACTGAATTATTGACTATTTTTAAAATGAAATATCAGTATTCAGAGAAAGAACTTATGTCTGTTTTGGATGGGTTAACCGGCTTGTATAATCGTCGGCAGTTTGAGCTTAATCTGGAGCAGGAATTTAATCGTACAAAAAGACACCCATCCAATTTTAGCCTTGCAATTTTGGATATTGATTATTTCAAAAAAGTTAATGATACATACGGACACCAATATGGTGATTATGTATTAAAAGCAGTTGCAGATATACTTAAAAATTCGTTCAGGAAAACGGATTTACTATACAGGTACGGCGGCGAAGAGCTTGTTATTATAATGCCTGAGACATATATAGATAATGCACTTATTCCTATACAGAGATTAAGACAGGCGATTGAGGACTTTGAGTTTGATTATAACGGTATAAAGACTCATCAAACTGTTAGTATCGGTTTAAGTATGAATTATCAGGAATTTGAGACTCATACTGCTATACTTAAATCTGCCGATGAGGCTTTGTACAGAGCAAAAGAAGCCGGAAGAAACAGGGTAATGGTTTATGAGCAGTGAGTTTCTTATTGAGCAAAATAAAAATAATCATCTTTATTTTAGTGTTGGAAATATCAAATATGCGGTTAATTCAAACTGCGTGTTGGAAATTATTAAGCTTCCTTTGCTGGATTATCCCCAAAAACTTCCAAACAATATTGTTGGATTGATGAAGTATAACAACTTTGTTATAAATGTTGTTGATATTAGGTTTTATTTGAATATTCAACCTGAGCC